>NZ_JBJZOJ010000169.1:0-335 GCF_047200655.1 Streptomyces sp. MS06 | reverse complement strand
ATCCTATGAACATCAAGATCCTACGCGGCAACCCCACCCCCGAGGAACTCGCCGCAGCCCTCACCGTCGTCCACGCCCGCGCAGCAGCAGCCGCCACCACCCCCACCACCGGCCAACCCACCCCGCAGCGCACCGCCTGGGCCTCGCGCCCCCGGCTTCTGCGCACCCCGCACGCCTACGGGCCGGCCGGCTGGCTCAGCCCGGCCCAACCCCACTGAACAGCACACCGATCGGAGAGATGATGAACCTCGTCCACCAGGCGGTGCGCCGCGGCCCGGCCGCCGGCCGGCTCGCCGCGGCCCGCGCGGGTACCAGGAAGGCGCCGGCATGCTGAC
>NZ_JBJZOJ010000168.1:0-455 GCF_047200655.1 Streptomyces sp. MS06 | reverse complement strand
GCCGTTGCTGTCCTGGAAGGAGCGGACCAGGACCTCGTAGAAGACGGCGCGTTTGAACCACTCCGGGTCCCGGTCCTTGGCCGGGGTGTCCTCGAAGGTGTCCGGGACGGGCTCGTTGACAGTCATGGCGGTGTGGGACCTCCGTTGTGTGGTGACGCTCACCGGACGTGGAACACGTGGGCCGGGGCCCCGCCGGGCTCCAGGCGCACGTAGTTGGTCCGGCTCCAGCGGTAGGTCGCCCCTGCCAGTTCGTCGTGCACGTCGAGGGACTCGTGCCAGTCCAGGCCGAGCCGTGGCATGTCCAACGAGACCGTGGCCTCCTGGGTGTGGTGGGGGTCGAGGTTGGCGACCACGACCACCGTGTCGGAGCCCTCCCGCTTGCTGTAGGCGATCACCGCGTCGTTGTCGGTCTCGTGGAAGCGGAGGTTCCGCAGCCGCTGCAGCGCGGGGTGCCG
>NZ_JBJZOJ010000167.1:0-458 GCF_047200655.1 Streptomyces sp. MS06 | reverse complement strand
GCCTCGCCGGCCCTGCACCGGCTGCGCGGCCTGCACTTCCACCACGCGGACCAGGAGTCCGTGATCGCCTACTCCAAGCGGAGCGGTTCGAACACCGTTCTGGTGGTCGCCAACCTCGACCCCCACCACACCCAGGAGGCCACGGTCTCGTTGGACATGCCACGGCTCGGCCTGGACTGGCACGAGTCGGTACCGGTGCGCGACGAGCTCACCGGCGAGACATACCAATGGGGCAGGGCCAACTACGTGCGCCTCGAACCGGGCACCCGCCCCGCGCACGTCCTGACCGTCCTGCGACCGTCCAACCCGCAGATCGGAGGGTCACCCACACGATGACTGTCAACGAGCCCGTCCCGGACACCTTCGAGGACACCCCGGCCAAGGACCGGGACCCGGAGTGGTTCAAACGCGCCGTCTTCTACGAGGTCCTGGTCCGCTCCTTCCAGGACAGCAACGGT
>NZ_JBJZOJ010000166.1:0-463 GCF_047200655.1 Streptomyces sp. MS06 | reverse complement strand
ACCCCTGCGGCACCGTCTTCAGCATCCCGCTGTCGTCCGGCACCACCGCGGTACCGGTCAGCTTGTACCAGAACCCCCAGGCGGACCCGTCCGCCGTACGCTGCCCCAGCACCTGCCCGGTGTAACCCACACCCTTCGCGGCCAGCGCGTCCCCGTCCAAAGACGCCAGCGTCGTCACCGTGAACGACCCCGTGTCGTCGACCACCGGCCCCGCAGCCGTCGCCGCACCGTCCACACCGTCCAGCGCGATCGCCTCACCGTCCAGCGACGCACCGCCCTCCAACGACAGCGCCCGACCGTAACCGGACGTACCGTCGGCGACCGTGCCGCCACTACCCTGCGCCGGATCCCAGTCCGCCACCAACTCGACACCGTTGTGCGCGGTGTTCGTCGCCAACCGGGCCTCGTCGGCGACCTCCGCGTCCGTCAGCGCCCGCTGCCAGACCGCCACCTCGTCGATGGA
>NZ_JBJZOJ010000165.1:0-554 GCF_047200655.1 Streptomyces sp. MS06 | reverse complement strand
GGAGCGTTTCGATGGTGGTCATGGTCAGAAGTACCCCTCGCGTTTGCGGTCCTCCATCGCGGCCTCGGACACCCTGTCGTCGGCCCGGGTCGCGCCCCGTTCGGTCAGCCGGGAGGCGGCGATCTCGGTGATCACGGCATCCAGCGTGCTCGCGTCGGAGTCGACGGCGCCGGTGCAGGACATGTCGCCGACGGTGCGGTAGCGCACGAGGCGCCGCTCGACGGTCTCGCCGTCCTTCGGGCCGCCCCAGTCGCCGGCGGTGAGCCACATGCCGCCCCGCCGGAACACCTCCCGCCGGTGGGCGAAGTAGATCGACGGCAGTTCCACGCGCTCGCGGGCGATGTACTGCCAGACGTCGAGCTCGGTCCAGTTGGACAGGGGGAAGACGCGGACGTGTTCGCCGGGGGCGTGGCGGCCGTTGTACAGCTGCCACAGCTCCGGCCGCTGGCGGCGCGGGTCCCACTGGGAGAACTCGTCCCGCAGGGAGAACACGCGTTCCTTGGCGCGGGCCTTCTCCTCGTCGCGGCGGCCGCCGCCGAGCACCGCGTCGAAGC
>NZ_JBJZOJ010000164.1:0-567 GCF_047200655.1 Streptomyces sp. MS06 | reverse complement strand
TGAGTTCGAGCGAGGCTGTCACGGTCGGCGCCGGCGGCACAGCCGGGTCTGCCGGCGCCAACAACGGCGGCAACGGCGGCGCCAGCAGCTTCGGCTCCAGCCTGGTCACCGCGAATGGCGGCAGCGCCGGTTTCGGCAGCGCCGCTTCCTCGACGAATCTCGTCATCAACGGCGGTCTCGGCGGGCAGGGCGGCACTGGCGGTGACCTGCACATTCCCGGCAACGACGGCGGCAACGGGATGGTCCTCTCGGGCGCGCCGATCAAGTACAACACGGGCGGATCGTCGCATTGGGCCGGCGGGCGCCGCGGAAACACGATTTTCAGTGGGACCGCGAATGGCTTCGACGGCTACGACTGGGGCGGCGGCGCGGCCGGCGGCTCCAACGGCAACAGCGAGCCGGCCGCATCCGGCGCGGTCGGCGGCGCGGGCCTGGTCATCGTCACCACCTACACGTCATGACCCAGCCGCCCCCGGAGACCGGCGACCCGAATCCGAATCCGGTGCCGCCGTGGACGATCGAGGTACGGGACGCGTCGACCGTGCAGCGGTGGGACATCCCCTCCCG
>NZ_JBJZOJ010000163.1:0-590 GCF_047200655.1 Streptomyces sp. MS06 | reverse complement strand
ACTTCGACGCCGTCTTCGGCGGCGGCCGCCGCGACGAGGAAAAAGCCCGCGCCAAAGAACGCGTCTTCTCCCTCCGCGACGAATTCTCCCAATGGGACCCCCGCCGCCAACGCCCCGAACTCTGGAACCTCTACAACGGCCGCCACGCCCCCGGCGAACACGTCCGCGTCTTCCCCCTGTCCAACTGGACCGAACTCGACGTCTGGCAGTACATCGCCCGCGAGAACATCGACCTCCCCGCCATCTACTACGCCCACCACCGCGAAGTCTTCACCCGCAACGGCATGTGGCTCACCCCCGGCCACTGGGGCGGCCCCAAGAACGGCGAAACCCTCGAGAAACGCCTCGTGCGCTACCGCACCGTCGGCGACATGTCCTGCACCGGCGCCGTCGACTCCGACGCCGACACCATCGACAAAGTGATCACCGAGATCACCGCCTCCCGCCTCACCGAACGCGGCGCCACCCGCGCCGACGACAAACTCTCCGAGGCCGCGATGGAAGACCGCAAACGCGAGGGGTACTTCTGACCATGACCACCACCACCGACGGCCTCCCCACCACCGAAGGCCGCACCACCACCCTCCTGA
>NZ_JBJZOJ010000162.1:0-616 GCF_047200655.1 Streptomyces sp. MS06 | reverse complement strand
ACCGGGACGGTTTCGAGGTGTTCGAGGACGGTGGGGCCGCCGTACCAGTCCATGTGGGGGGAGGGTTCGACGACGTTGTCGCCTTCGAGGGCGGAGATGGGGATGGCGGTGACGTCGGGGATGCCGAGTTCGGTGGCGTAGGCGGTGAATTCCTCGGCGATGGTGGCGAAGACGGGTTCGTGGTAGCCGGTGAGGTCCATCTTGTTGACGGCGAGGACGACGTGGGGGACGCGGAGGAGGGCGGCGATGGCGGCGTGGCGTCGGGTTTGTTCGACGACGCCGTTGCGGGCGTCGACGAGGATGACGGTGAGTTCGGCGGTGGAGGCGCCGGTGACCATGTTGCGGGTGTACTGCACGTGGCCGGGGGTGTCGGCGAGGATGAAGCGGCGTCGGGGGGTGGCGAAGTAGCGGTAGGCGACGTCGATGGTGATGCCCTGTTCGCGTTCGGCGCGTAGTCCGTCGGTGAGGAGGGCGAGGTCGGGGGTGGTCTGGCCGCGGTTGCGGGAGGCGTGTGCGACGGCTTCGAGTTGGTCGGTGAGGACGGATTTGGAGTCGTGCAGGAGGCGTCCGACGAGGGTGGACTTGCCGTCGTCGACGGAGCCGGCGGTGGCGAACC
>NZ_JBJZOJ010000161.1:0-641 GCF_047200655.1 Streptomyces sp. MS06 | reverse complement strand
GGATGGCGTCCCTTGAAGTGGTGTAGCCGTTCTTGGCCGATGTGCGCCCCCGGCTCGCCACCGCGTTGCCCCTGATGGACCGCTTGTACGCCCTGAACGAGGACGGGCCACCGTGCAACTCTCCACGGTGAACGGTGAATCCGACCGGGAGGTGCACGATGGCCCTGGCCCATGATGACCTGCTCCGCCTTCTGGAGTCACTACGCTCGGCGGACGGACTGGAGATCGTCCGGGCCGCGGCCGAACGAGTCCTGCAAGAACTGATAGAAGCCGAGGCGACACAGCACATCGGTGCCGCATGGGGCGAGCACACCGAGACCCGCACCGCCTACCGCAACGGCCACCGCGAACGGACCCTGACCACCCAGGCCGGCGACCTGGAACTCGCCATCCCCAAACTCCGCGCCGGCACCTTCTTCCCCAGCCTCCTGGAACGCCGACGCCGCGTCGACCAGGCCCTCTACGCCGTCATCATCGAGGCATACGTCCACGGCGTGTCCACCCGCAGCGTCGACGACCTGGTCAAAGCCCTCGGCTCGGACACCGGCATCTCCAAGAGCGAGGTCTCCCGGATCTGCGGCGACCTCGACGAAAGCCTCACCGCCTTCCGCAACCGCCCCCTGGACCACTCCCGCTTCCCC
>NZ_JBJZOJ010000160.1:0-688 GCF_047200655.1 Streptomyces sp. MS06 | reverse complement strand
GGGATGTTCCTGTGCGGGCGCGGGGTGTGGTGGGGCTGGTGTTGGAGCGGGTGGGGCGCTGGTTGTCGGATGCTCGTTTCGCCGGGTCGCGTCTGGTGGTGGTCACTCGGGGTGCGGTGGCGTTGCCCGGTGACGTGGGGGTGGAGTTGGGTGTGGCGGGGGTGTGGGGTGTGTTGCGGGCCGCGCAGGCGGAGAACCCGGGCCGGTTCACGCTGCTCGACCTCGAGCCCGGTGGGGATGTCGGGGTGGCGGTGGGGGCGGTTGCCGCGGGGGAGGACGAGATCGCGGTGCGTGGGGGGCGGGCGTTGCTTCCGCGTCTGGCTCGGGTGTTCGGTGCGGGGGAGACGGGGCCGGTCGTCGGGGGGTCTGCTGCCTTGTGGGGTGGTGGGGCGGTGCTGGTGACGGGTGGTACGGGTGGTCTGGGTGCGTTGGTGGCCCGGGATCTGGTGGAGCGGCACGGGGTGGGGGATCTGCTGCTGGTCAGTCGTCGTGGTTTGGACGCTGCGGGGGCGGTGGAGTTGGTCGGGGATCTGGAGGCTGCTGGTGCCCGGGTTGAGGTCGTGGCGTGTGATGTGGCTGATCGGGAGGCGTTGGCGGGGTTGTTGGCCCGGTTCGGGCCGCGGCGGCCGTTGTCGGGTGTGGTGCATGCGGCCGGGGTGATGGACAACGCGCTGGTGCAGGATGTGGA
>NZ_JBJZOJ010000159.1:0-689 GCF_047200655.1 Streptomyces sp. MS06 | reverse complement strand
CAGACCGGTGACGGCGTGGACGACGCCGTCGCGGTCGACCAGACGACGGGCAAGCTGTGGCTGTACCGGGGGCCGGACTACTCGGCGCTGACCCGCGTCATGGTGGGCACCGGCGGCTGGAACAGCATGAAGTGGCTGACCGGCGGTGACGTCACCGGGGACGGCATCGGCGATCTGATCGGTGTGTACACGCCGGACGGCTCGCTGCGGATGTACGCGGGCGTCGCCGGGGGCGGCCTGGCCGCCCCGGTCAAGATCGGCACCAGCGGTTGGAACGGCCTGACCGACCTGACGCTGACCGCGCCGCTCGCGGGTGACGGCAGGAAGGACCTGGTCGGCACGGAGATATCCACCGGCAAGCTCTGGGCCTACCCGATCAACTCCGACGGCCACCACGGCACCCGGGTGGAGATCGGCACCGGCGGCTGGAACGGCATGACCGAGCTGATGGGCGGCGACTTCAACGGCGACGGCTACGGAGACGTCGTCGGCGTCGAGAAGTCCACCGGCTATCTGTACCTCTACCCCGGCACCGGGTCCGGCGGCATCGGCTCCCGGACCAAGATCGGGTGGAGTTGGAACGCCATGGAGGACCTCGCCGCGGTCGACGGGATCAGCGGCGACGGCACCACCGACTTCCTGGCCACGCAGAAGTCCAACGGCGTGCGCTACCTCTACCACTCCGGCGC
>NZ_JBJZOJ010000158.1:0-699 GCF_047200655.1 Streptomyces sp. MS06 | reverse complement strand
AGTTCTGAGGCAACGAACAGTTGCCGGCTTTGAGCAGAACACTTCAGAACACACAATTGAAGAGTGTGCTTGTTCGCTCGAAACCATTAGGGTTTCGGTGGTCATAGCGTGAGGGAAACGCCCGGTCACATTTCGAACCCGGAAGCTAAGCCTTACAGCGCCGATGGTACTGCAGGGGGGACCCTGTGGGAGAGTAGGACGCCGCCGAACAATATTTGGAGGACCCCTGGTCCCAGCGTTCAGCTGGGACCAGGGGTCCTTTCGTTTTTCCAAAGCGCGCCGGCTGACCGGCTGCGCGAGAATACTTGCGGTACCGAAGACAGGAGTCACCGATGTCCACCAACTCTCCCGACGACCGACCGGAGCGCGACCAGCGGCGACGGGACAGTGGTGACCGCGGTGACCGCGGTGGCTTCGGCCGCCGCGACGACCGCCGCGACGACCGCCGCGACGACCGCCGCGACGACCGGCGCGACGACCGGCGTGGCGACGACCGCGGTGGGCGCAGTGACCGCAGTGGCTACGGTCGCCGGGACGACCGCGGTGGCTACCGTGGCCGGGACGACCGTCGTGACGGCGATCGCGGTGGCTACCGCGGGCGGGACGACCGTCGTGACGGTGACCGTGGGGGCTACGGTCGTGATGAGCGGCGTGATGACCGGCGTGGGGGTGAGCGGGGTTCCCGGCCGGGGTTCCGTC
>NZ_JBJZOJ010000157.1:0-732 GCF_047200655.1 Streptomyces sp. MS06 | reverse complement strand
ATGGCTACCAGATTGCGGAGTTGACCGGTATGAACACCCGTGACGGCTGGCCGGAGGGGATGCGACTGATCGTCCGTCGCGTCAAGCCGTCACGGCGGCAGCTGAAGAAGCTGACCGACTTCGAGAAGAAGACCGGCTGGCGGTACTCCGTCACTGCCACGAACATCCGCCACATGTGGGGCATCGCGGGTTCCCATCAGATCCAGTTCCTCGACGCCCTGCACCGCGACCACGCCGAGGTCGAAGACCGCATCCGCACCGGCAAGGCCATGGGCCTGCACAACCTGCCCTCACAGTCATGGCAGATCAACGCGGCATGGATGCTCGCCGCGAACCTCGCCTGCGATCTCGACGCCTGGCTCCGTCTGCTGACTCTGCACGACAGCCAGGACCTGGCCAACGCCGAACCAGACACCATGCGGTTGCGCCTCTACCACCTGCCCGCCCGCCTGGCCTACCACGCCCGCCGCCGCTACCTGCGCATCGAGCGGACCTGGCCCTGGGCATCGGCGTTCACCACCAGCTGGAGGCGGCTCACCCAGCTTCCGGCCGTCACCTGACGGCCGGCATCGCCCCGACGAGGATCAGGAAGGAGGGCAGCCCCGCAGTCTCCGGGCCCGTGGAATCCGGCGCAGCCGCGGCGTCACGCGACGGCCCGTCCTCCACCGGCCAAGGACATTACGGGCGAACCGCCGGATCGATCAGCGATCGAACCCCGCTGACGAATCGAGG
>NZ_JBJZOJ010000156.1:0-778 GCF_047200655.1 Streptomyces sp. MS06 | reverse complement strand
GTAGTGGGGTGCAGCGTCGCACCGGCCGGCAGTGAACCGGGGGTCGTCAAGCCCAGCAGCGCGACGCCCCCGTGGTCCGCGACGAAGCCCACCGGGAGCGCCCCCTCGATCAGCTTCCAGCGCTTGGGCAAGATCAGCCAGCCCTCCTCGCCGCCCAACAGCACGCCCGCCCGAGCGAGTTCGGACCGTGCCGTGCCCAACGGGATGTCCTCGCCGCCCTGCAGCGGCTGGAAGGCGTACGTCGTGAAGTGCGACACCGACACTTCCCCCGGCTTGTCGCCGCGCTCGCTGTAGCGCACGTACGTCGGACGCCCGGCCCGCACCCGAAGCCCGTACACCTCGCCGGCCTTGGCGTCCTCGATGAGCACCTTCAGGCGCCGGCGCTCGTCCTTCTGCGAGGTCGCCTTCCGCAGCGGGCCCACCACCTTCAGCGTCACGATCAGGACCAGCAGCATTCCGACGCCTTCCAGCGCCGTGGGTTCCGTACCGCCCGCCAGCCGAGCCAGCGTCACCGGGGTGAGCGCCAGCAGTACGGCACCGGCCGTGCGGCCCGGGTCGCGGAAGGGGGCGGGGAGAGCGGCGGGGACGGACTCCGTGTCCCCCGTGGGGGCCTTGGCCGGCCCCGCGAGCGGCGGCGCTACCCGGCAGGCCAGTGCCCAGGCTCCCGCCAGAACCAGCGCCGCCGCGACCGCCCCCACTATGCCCAGGCGGGGTGACGGGGCGTCGTAACGGGCGAACACGAGTACCAGAGCCGCGGCGCTCGCGACCAACGACCCCG
>NZ_JBJZOJ010000155.1:0-813 GCF_047200655.1 Streptomyces sp. MS06 | reverse complement strand
GGCTGGTCGGGCATGCGGGGGCGGTGCTGCTGCGGAAGTTGGCGGACCGGATCGGGCTGACACGAGGGCTCGCGGGTGTGCTGCCCTCCAGCAGAGCGAGCGGCTGGCGGGAGCGGGCCGGGGTGCTGGTCCAGCTCGCCGTGGCGATCGTGCTCGGGGCCAGGAGTCTGCTGGAGGCTGAGCAGCTCCAGCGGCACCACCAGGGCGTGTTCGATACCCCAGCCTCGGACTCGACGGTGCGCCGATTGCTGATCGGGCTGGACGACACGACCTTGGCGAAGATCGCGAAGGTGCGACGGCGGGCACGCCGGCACGTGTGGACGCTGCTCCGCCTGCGGCCCGGCGGCTTCCCGTGGATCGAGGTCGCTGGGCGGAGGCTGAAGGGGTGGATCGTCGTGGACCTGGACGCCACGGTCATCACCAGCGCGACCAGGAAGGAAGGCGCTGCGGGCACGTTCAAGGGTACGTTCGGGTTCCATCCGCTGGGCGGCTGGTGCGCGAACACCGGCGAGAGTCTCGCGATGGAACTACGCCCGGGCAACGCGGGAGCGAACACCGTCGAGGACCACCTGCGCGTCCTGGCGGCCTGCCTGGAGCAGATCCCCCGCTCCTCGCAGTCCAAGGTGCTGATCCGCGTCGACGGCGCGGGGGCCACGCACGGCCTGCTTCAGCACCTCGAAGCGTTGAACACCACGCGACGCACGGTCCGCTACACGGTCGGCTGGAAGATCACGCCCGAGGACGAGGCCGCCATCGCGAAGCTTCCCGAAAGCGCGTGGGAGACCTCGCTGACACAGGGCGGCGAACTTCAAG
>NZ_JBJZOJ010000154.1:0-855 GCF_047200655.1 Streptomyces sp. MS06 | reverse complement strand
CTGGGCACCCGCGAGTACATGGCGGACTCCTGGTACGGCGGTGACGGCGTCGACATCTCCGCCGCAGGGCTGCGCGACGCGGATCACCCGCTGCTCGGCGCCGCGATCACCCTCGCGGACAACGACGGCATCGTTCTCACCGGACGCCTAGCGGTGGACACGCACCCGTGGATCGCCGACCACGACGTCCTGGGGAACGTCCTCCTGCCCGGCACCGGTTTTGTGGAACTCGCCCTGCACGCGGGCGGTCAGGTGGGCTGCGGGCTGTTGGAGGAGCTCACGTTGCAGGCGCCGTTGGTCCTTCCGCCGGAGGGCGGGGTGCAGGTGCAGGTGGCGGTGGGGGGTGCGGATGCCTCCGGGGTTCGATCGGTGACGGTTCATTCGCGTGCTGATGCCTGGGGGCAGGGGCCGGACGGCTGGGTACTGCATGCGCAGGGTGCGCTGAGTGCCGGTGGGCCGGTGCGGACGGTGGAGGAGTTGTCGGTGTGGCCGCCGGCGGGCGCGGTTGCGGTGGGTGTCGGGGATGCCTACGACACGCTGCTGCGCCAGGGCTACGCCTACGGACCCGTCTTCCAGGGGCTGAAGGCGGCCTGGCGGCGCGGCGACGACGTGTTCGCGGAGGTGGAGCTGCCCGAGGAGTCGTGGGAGGAAGCCGGCCGGTTCGGACTGCACCCGGCACTCCTGGACGCCGCCATGCATGCCGCGATCGTTGACGACAGCGGTGAGCGGGACGGGGAGCCGGTCCTGCCGTTCGTGTGGAACGACGTAACCCTGCACGCCACCGGCGCCACTCGCCTCCGCGTCCACATCGGGCAGACGGGTTCCGCGGCCGACAACAACCTGGTGCTGAACGTC
>NZ_JBJZOJ010000153.1:0-923 GCF_047200655.1 Streptomyces sp. MS06 | reverse complement strand
ATGAAGAGGCCGCAAACGTGCCGCGCGCGTACTCGCCGCCACCCCCGCCACCGGAGCAGGCCGACTGGGCGCTGCCCGTGGACGCGGACCCGCCGGCGCCCCCACCGCCACCCATCAGCTCCACAACCACCCAGATCGCCCCGGCCGGTTTCGACCAGGTGCCGTCCGCCGTGAACGTCTGCACATCCACCGAGCCGGGGATGACACTGTCGGCGTTCTCGGCGAGAGTCTGCAGCCACTCCCAGAGGCGAGTGTGGTCGGTGGACTCGGGATAGGTGATCCCTTTGCCAGTCTGCTGCGACATGCTGTGCGCCTCCTGCGGGCATGACGAACACCCCGCAGAGGCGGGGCCGGTGAACGGTGTCGGTCAGCCGGTGCGGGTCCAGTAGAGGGTCAGCGTCCAAGCGGCTGACCAGGAGGAGCGCCCGGCGAGCCGGATGTACGGGGAGTCGCTGCTGATGACGATGCCGATGCCGCCGCGGGTGCCGTCGACGAGGGCCTGCCCCCACGACGTCGGCATGCTCCACGTCGCCTCGCCGGGGCTGACCTTGCCGTATACGCCGAGTGCCGGGCCGGTCGTCGACTCGTGCAGCGTCGGATACGACGACGGCCGCGTCGACTCGCCCGCCAGACGCATCGTCGGCGAGCGGGCCGCGTAGTCGCCCGAGGTGAGCCGTCGCAGCCGCAGCGTCGCCTTCGTGACCGTCGCTCCGGACAGCGTGCTCGGCTTGCTCCCGTAGAACGCGAATCCCGAGTTCCGCCCGTAGGACGATCCGGAGTAGCGGCCCTGGAAGGTGTCGGCTGCCGTCGAGGAGCCGATGTCGGTGCGCCAGTGTCCGTCCCGCCAGGTGCTGGTGGCGACTGGCGTGCACACCAGACTGCCCGTCGTCGTGGTCGGCTTGGGGGCCGGTGCGGTATCTCCG
>NZ_JBJZOJ010000152.1:0-933 GCF_047200655.1 Streptomyces sp. MS06 | reverse complement strand
GTGAAACTCAGTGAAGAGGCCGCGAACGTGGCGCGCGCGTACTCGCCGCCGCCCCCGCCACCGGAGCAGGCGGACTGGGCGCTGCCCGTGGACGCGGACCCGCCGGCGCCCCCACCGCCGCCCATCAGCTCCACAACCACCCAGATCGCCCCGGCCGGTTTCGACCAGGTGCCGTCCGCCGTGAACGTCTGCACATCCACCGAGCCGGGGATGACGCTGTCGGCGTTCTCGGCGAGAGTCTGCAGCCACTCCCAGAGGCGAGTGTGGTCGGTGGACTCGGGATAGGTGATCCCTTTGCCAGTCTGCTGCGACATGCTGTGCGCCTCCTGCGGGCATAACGAACGCCCCGCAGAGGCGGGGCCGGTGAACGGTGTCGGTCAGCCGGTGCGGGTCCAGTAGAGGGTCAGCGTCCAAGCGGCCGACCAGGAGGAGCGCCCGGCGAGCCGGATATAGGGGGAGTCGCTGCTGATGACGATGCCGATGCCGCCGCGGGTGCCGTCGACGAGGGCCTGCCCCCACGACGTGGGCATGCTCCACGTCGCCTCGCCGGGGCTGACCTTGCCGTATACGCCGAGGGCCGGGCCGGTCGTCGACTCGTGCAGCGTCGGATACGACGACGGCCGCGTCGACTCGCCCACCAGACGCATCGTCGGCGAGCGGGCCGCGTAGTCGCCCGAGGTAAGCCGCCGGAGCTTGAGCGTCGCCTTCGTGACGGTCGCCCCGGACAGCGTGCCCGGTTTGCTCCCGTAGAACGCGAACCCGCTGTTGCGGCCGTAGGAGCTGCCCGAGTAACGGCCCTGGAACGTATCGGCCGACGTCGAGGAGCCGATGTCGGTCCGCCAGTGTCCGTCCCGCCAGGTGCTGGTGGCGACCGGCGTGCACACCAGACTGCCCGTCGTCGTGGTCGGCTTCGGGGCCGGTGCGGTGTCTCCC
>NZ_JBJZOJ010000151.1:0-968 GCF_047200655.1 Streptomyces sp. MS06 | reverse complement strand
CAGGACGGTGGGGGGCAGCAGCAGGGTGGCGGTGGTGGTCAGCAGCAGGACAACGGCAACGGTGCGGCGGGGCCGGTGGCCGCGGACTTCGTGGACATCACCAAGGTCCGGCCGAACGTGCCGCGTGCGCCGCGCAACAGCCGCAACGCCTCGACGGGGACGTTCTCCGTGGACTGCGGCGTGAACGAGAACAACGTCTTCAACACCGACAACCTGATCGTGGCGCCCGGTGTCGACAACGGCGCCCACCACACCCACGACTACGTGGGCAACCAGGGCGTGGACGCCTTCTCCAGCAACGACAGCCTGGACAAGGCCGACACCAGCTGCGACGAGCAGCGCGACCGCTCCGCCTACTACTGGCCGGTGCTCCGGTTGCAGGACGGCACCCGCGAGTTCGACGCCGACGACCTCGGCGGCGGAGCCGAGGGCAACGTCGGCAAGATCCTCAAGGCCCGCAAGGCCGAGATCACCTACGTGGGCAGCCCGCGCGGCAAGGTGGTGGCGATGCCGAAGTTCCTGCGCATCATCACCGGCGACGCCAAGGCCTTCACCAACGGCACCAAGAACGCCAACGCGCACTGGAGCTGCACCGGCTTCGAGAACAAGGTCCAGCTCACCGACAAGTACCCGATCTGCCCCGACGGCAGCAGCGTGGTGCGCTCCTTCGCCTTCCAGAGCTGCTGGGACGGGCAGAACATCGACAGCGCCAACCACCGCACCCACGTCGACTTCGCCGACCGGAACGGCCGCTGCCGCAACGGGTTCAAGGCCATCCCGCAGCTGACCATGCGGCTGGTGTACGACGTACCGGCACCCCGGGTGCAGAACGGGCAGGTGAAGAACCCCTACGCGGTCGACGGCTTCCAGGAGCAGCTCCACAAGGCCATCACCGACCACGACGACTTCATCAGCGTCATGGACGACGGCCTGATGAACAAGGTCGTCAAGTGCATCAACTCCGGCCG
>NZ_JBJZOJ010000150.1:0-1000 GCF_047200655.1 Streptomyces sp. MS06 | reverse complement strand
GCTCGGCGATCTTCATGGCCTCCTCGATGAGGGTCTCCACGATCTTCGACTCCGGCACGGTCTTGATCACCTCGCCCTTCACGAAGATCTGCCCCTTGCCGTTGCCCGAGGCCACCCCGAGATCGGCCTCACGGGCCTCACCCGGACCGTTCACCACACACCCCATCACGGCCACCCGCAACGGCACCTCCATCCCCGTCAGCCCCGCCGTGACCTCCTCCGCCAACTTGTACACATCCACCTGCGCACGCCCGCACGAAGGACACGACACGATCTCCAGACCACGCTGCCGCAGATTCAACGACTCCAGGATCTGGATACCGACCTTCACCTCCTCCACCGGCGGCGCCGACAACGACACCCGGATCGTGTCCCCGATCCCCCGGCTCAGCAGCGCACCGAACGCCACCGCCGACTTGATCGTCCCCTGGAACGCCGGACCGGCCTCCGTCACCCCCAGATGCAGCGGATAGTCACACCGCTCCGCCAACTGCCGGTACGCCTCGACCATCACCACCGGATCGTTGTGCTTCACCGAGATCTTGATGTCCCGGAAGTCGTGCTCCTCGAACAGCGACGCCTCCCACAACGCCGACTCCACCAGCGCCTCCGGCGTCGCCTTCCCGTACTTCTGCAGCAACCGCCGGTCCAACGACCCCGCGTTCACCCCGATCCGGATCGGCGTCCCGTGGTCCCGCGCCGCCTTCGCGATCTCCCTGACCTGATCGTCGAACTTCTTGATGTTGCCCGGGTTCACCCGCACCGCCGCGCAACCCGCCTCGATCGCCGCGAACACGTACTTCGGCTGGAAGTGGATGTCCGCGATCACCGGGATCTGCGACTTCCGCGCGATCACCGCCAACGCATCCGCATCATCCTGCGTCGGACACGCCACCCGCACGATCTCGCACCCCGACGCCGTCAACTCCGCGATCTGCTGAAGCGTCGACCCCACATCCGACGTACGCGTCGTCGTCATCGACTGCACCGACACCGGAGC
>NZ_JBJZOJ010000149.1:0-1060 GCF_047200655.1 Streptomyces sp. MS06 | reverse complement strand
CCCCGCGTCGTTGTCGTGGTCGAGGACCTGGCGAGCCAGACCGGTCAGGACCGCGTCCGGGCCGCACTCCACGAACCGCGACACTCCCAGGGTCCGCAACGCACGCACCCCGTCCGCGAAACGCACCGCCTCACGGACATGCCCGACCCAGTACTCCGGATCCGACAACAGGCCCGGCCCGGTCACCGCACCCGTCACGTTCGACACCACCGGCACCACCGGCTCCGACCACGCCAGCCCCCCGACCACGGCGCGAAAGTCATCCAGCATCGGCTCCATCAACGGCGAATGGAAGGCGTGCGAGACCCGCAACCGGGACACACGCCGCCCCATCCCTTCGAAGTGGGAAGCCACCGCCTCCACCCCGGCCTCGGCACCCGACACCACCACCGAGGCCGGCCCGTTGACCGCCGCAACACCCACCTCCCCGACCAGCAGCGGTTGTACCTCGTCCTCGGTCGCCTCGACCGCGAGCATCGCCCCACCGGCGGGCAGGGCGTCCATCAACCGGCCACGCGCCGCAACCAGCCGACCCGCATCCTGCAGTGACAGCACGCCCGCGACATGGGCCGCCGTCACCTCACCGATCGAATGCCCGGCCACCACATCAGGCCGCACACCCCACGACTCCAACAGGCGGAACAAGGCGGTCTCCACGGCGAACAGCGCCGGCTGAGCGAACGCCGTCCGCTCCAGCACACCCGCATCCGCGTCCCCACCCCACACCACGTCCCGCAGCGGGCGCTCCAGCAGGCCGTCCAGCACCTCGCAGACCGCGTCGAAGGCGGATGCGAACACGGGGAACGCGGCATACAACTCCCGGCCCATCCCGAGCCGCTGGCTGCCCTGCCCGGTGAACAACACCGCGCAGCGACCACCCGGACGCGCCCGACCAGTGACCACACCGGCCACACCGCCCACACCGGCCGTGGTTTCTCCCGCGGCCAGCGCATCCAGCCCCGCCAGCAACTCCTCGCGATCGGAGCCGACCACCACGGCCCGCTGCTCCAGTGCGGCCCGGGACACGGCCAGCGAATAGCCCACATCCACCGGATCCACA
>NZ_JBJZOJ010000148.1:0-1098 GCF_047200655.1 Streptomyces sp. MS06 | reverse complement strand
CTAGGGCCTGTTCCAGGTTCGGATCATGTTGGTCGGAGGCTGCGGATCCAGATCAGGGCACCGCGTAGGTGGAGTCCGGCGAGGTAGCTGGTGGCGGTCTTGTCGTAGCGGGTGGCCAGGCCCCGCCACTCCTTGATCTTGTTGATGCAGCGTTCGACGGTGTTGCGGTCCTTGTACAGGTCCGGATCGTGACCGACCGGGCGGCCGCCGCGAGAACCCTTCTTCTTGCGGTTGGCGGCCTGGTCGGCCTTCTCCGGGATGACACCCCGGATGCGGCGTCGCCGCAGGTAGGCACGGTTGGCGCGGGAGGAGTAGGCCTTGTCCGCGGCGACGGCGGCGGGCCGGGTGCGCGGGCGGCCGACCGGGCCACGCACCTTTATGCCCTCCAGAACCGGGACGAAGCGGGGGCTGTCGGCGGCCTGCCCCGGGGTGAGGACGAACGACAGCGGCCGGCACCGGCGTTCGGCCGCGAGGTGGGTCTTGGTGGTCAGCCCTCCCCGGGAACGGCCCAGTTCAGCCGCACGGAGCCGGGCTCTGCGCCGCCGCCGTAAACGCCGCCGCTCCTGACGCACCACGTCATCGCCGTCCCCGTCCGGCGGAGCTACCGGTGCGCTTTGCCCCTTTCGAGAATCCCCTTTTCCTCGGTGACGGCCTTCTCCAGCTCGTTCAGCAGCTCGGGGTCGACAGCCATGCCCGCCGCGTGATGATGAGCGCGCGCGACCGTGGAATCCACGCTGACCAGGTCGAGATCGACCTGACCACGCGTCGCCGCCTCGGCGATCATCCCCTCCATCAGCGTCCGGAAGGTCCCCGCCACCGCCCAACGCTGGAACGCGCCGTAAACGGTCGACCAGGAGCCGTACTCCTGCGGCACATCCCGCCACGGGCACCCAGCCCTGAACCGCCACATCACGGCGTTGAACAGCCGCCGCAGGTCAGGGACCGGGCCGCGCTCGCCCACCGGCAAGAACGGCTCGACCAACTCCCACTCGGCATCCGAGAGATCACCACGCGCCACCCTCGACAACTACCAGGCCCATCCGACCGCCACCGGCGAATCCCAAAAACCAGTGATCCGAACCTGGAACAGGCCCTAGG
>NZ_JBJZOJ010000147.1:0-1160 GCF_047200655.1 Streptomyces sp. MS06 | reverse complement strand
CGCCGGAGGTGGACGCGGTGCTGGCCCGGTACCCGCTGCGGGAACTGGTCACCGCCTCGGCGCCGCTGCCGCTGCTGGTGGAGCGGGAACGCGCGCTGTACGGCTCCTGGTACGAGTTCTTCCCCCGCTCCGAGGGCACGCCCGAGCAGCCGCACGGCACCTTCCGCACCGCCGCACGCCGGCTGCCCGCCATCGCCGCGATGGGCTTCGACGTGGTCTACCTCCCCCCGGTCCACCCGATCGGCACCACCTACCGCAAGGGCCGCAACAACACCCTGTCCGCCGGCCCCGAGGACGTCGGCGTGCCCTGGGCGATCGGCTCCCCCGAGGGCGGCCACGACGCCGTCCACCCCGCCCTGGGCACCCTGGAGGACTTCGCCCTCTTCGTCGCCCGGGCCCGGGAGGCGGGACTGGAGGTGGCCCTGGACTTCGCCCTGCAGTGCTCACCGGACCACCCCTGGGTGCACAAGCACCCCGACTGGTTCCACCACCGGCCCGACGGCACCATCGCCCACGCGGAGAACCCGCCGAAGAAGTACCAGGACATCTACCCCCTCGCCTTCGACGCCGACATGGACGGCCTGGTCGCCGAGACCCTGCGGGTACTGCGGTTCTGGATGGAGCAGGGCGTGCGGATCTTCCGGGTGGACAACCCGCACACCAAACCGGTCGTGTTCTGGGAGCGGGTGATCGCCGACATCGGCCGCACCGACCCCGACGTGATCTTCCTGGCGGAGGCGTTCACCCGCCCCGCGATGATGCACACCCTGGCCCAGATCGGCTTCCAGCAGTCCTACACCTACTTCACCTGGCGCAACGGCAAGCAGGAACTCACCGACTACCTCACCGAGCTGTCCGGCGAGGCCGCCTCCTACATGCGGCCCAACCTCTTCACCAACACGCCCGACATCCTGCACGCCTACCTCCAGCACGGCGGCCGGCCCGCCTTCGAGGTCCGCGCCGTCCTCGCCGCGACGCTCTCCCCCACCTGGGGGATCTACTCCGGCTACGAACTGTGCGAGAACACCCCCCTGAAGGAGGGCTCCGAGGAGTACCTCGACTCGGAGAAGTACCAGCTCAAACCCCGCGACTGGGAAGCCGCCGCACGCACCGGCCGGACCATCGCCCCGCTGATCACCCGCCTCAACGAGATCCGCCGC
>NZ_JBJZOJ010000146.1:0-1178 GCF_047200655.1 Streptomyces sp. MS06 | reverse complement strand
CCAGGGCCTCGGCAAAGTCGTTCTGTAGCCCTGTGACGTGGGGTTTTGTGGGTGGAAGAGGTACGCGGACGTGTTCCGGTCCGGTTGGATGGAGGTTCCTACGCCTTCACGTCCGACCAGGGGATCACGCCCGCGCCATGTCATCGTCCCTCATCCCTGCGCCCGTTCGCACGCCCGTCCCGGAACATGAGCTCCTGGTCCAGCTGCTCGCCGGGATACCTGATCCGCGTCGGCGGCGCGGGGTGCGTCATCCGGTGGGCGCTCTCATCGCGGTCGCGGTGTGCGCGGTGGTAGCCGGAGCCCGGGGATTCACCGCGATCGGGGAATGGGCCCGGGACGCCGGGGGCGCCGCGTTGGAACCGGCTGGGGCTGCAACGCGGAGGCGTGGACGAATCCACGCTGCGGCGCCTGTTCGCCCGCCTCGATGCGGACCGTCTCGATGTGGTGCTGGGCGCCTGGGCCCTGGCCAGGACCGCACTCGTCGCGGGCCGCAGGGTGATTGCTGTCGATGGCAAGACCGTCCGGGGTGCGCGCGGCGGCGGTTCCTCGGCCCCGCACCTGGTCGCGGCCCTCGCGCACGGGTCCGGGGCGGTGCTGGGCCAGGTCGCGGTGAGTGAGAAGAGCAACGAGATCCCTGCCGCCCGTCAGCTGCTTCAACTCCTCGACTTGGACGGCACGGTCGTCACGATGGACGCTTTGCACACCCAGCACGACACGGCGGACCTGGTGACCGGGTCCGGTGGTGACTACGTCCTGACCGTGAAGGCCAATCAGAAGTCGCTGTACGCGCAACTCAAGGCGCTTCCCTGGGCCTCGATACCCGCCGTCACGAGTACGGATCGAGGACATGGACGCCGCGTCACCCGCACGATCAAGGTCGTTGACGTGCCGGCATGGGTCGAGTTCGGCGGGGCCAGGCAGGTCGCCCAACTGCGGCGCACCGTCACCCGGAAAGGCCGACGAACCGTCGAGATCGTCTACCTGATCACCAGCGCGGACGCCCGTGACGCACCGCCCGTCATCCTGGCCGCATGGGTGCAGTCGCACTGGGAGATCGAGAACCGCCTGCACTGGGTCCGCGACGTCACCTTCGACGAAGACCGCTCCCAGATCCGAACCGGCAACGCACCCCGCATCATGGCCGCCCTGCGCAACACCGTGATCACCCTGCTCCGCCT
>NZ_JBJZOJ010000145.1:0-1257 GCF_047200655.1 Streptomyces sp. MS06 | reverse complement strand
CATCACCCAGCCCGACCTGAGCGTCTTCGAGACCGTGGAGTCCGAGGTGCGCAGCTACTGCCGCGGCTGGCCCACCGTGTTCGACCGTGCGCAGGGCAGCCGGATGTACGACGAGGACGGCCACCAGTACCTGGATTTCTTCGCCGGGGCCGGCTCGCTGAACTACGGGCACAACAACCCCGTGCTCAAACGTGCCCTCATCGACTACCTGATGCGCGACGGCGTCACCCACGGGCTCGACATGTCGACCACCGCGAAGCGCGCCTTCCTGGAGTCGTTCCAGAACTACGTCCTGCGTCCGCGTGACCTGCCCTACAAGGTCATGTTCCCGGGCCCGACCGGCACCAACGCCGTCGAGTCGGCGCTGAAGCTGGCGCGCAAGGCCAAGGGCCGCGAGTCGATCGTGTCCTTCACCAACGCCTTCCACGGCATGTCGCTGGGCTCGCTGGCGGTGACCGGCAACGCCTTCAAGCGCGCCGGTGCCGGAGTCCCGCTGGTGCACGGCACGCCGATGCCCTTCGACAACTACCTGGACGGCCAGGTCCCGGACTTCCTGTGGTTCGAGCGGCTGCTGGAGGACCAGGGCTCCGGGCTGAACAAGCCGGCGGCCGTGATCGTCGAGACCGTGCAGGGCGAGGGCGGCATCAACGCCGCCCGCCCGGAGTGGCTGCGGGCGCTGTCCGAGCTGTGCGAGCGGCAGGACATGCTGCTGATCGTCGACGACATCCAGATGGGCTGCGGCCGCACCGGCGCGTTCTTCTCCTTCGAGGAGGCCGGGATCACGCCGGACATCGTCACCGTCTCGAAGTCGATCAGCGGCTACGGGCTGCCGATGTCGCTGTGCCTGTTCAAGCCCGAGCTGGACCTGTGGGAGCCGGGCGAGCACAACGGCACCTTCCGCGGCAACAACCCGGCCTTCGTCACCGCCACCGCCGCCCTGGAGGCGTACTGGGCCGACGGCTCCGCGATGGAGAAGCAGACCCGTGAGCGCGGCGAGCAGGTGGAGCGCGAGCTGGTCTCCATCACCGAGGAGAACCTCGCCGACATCAAGGAGTACCGCGGCCGCGGTCTGGTGTGGGGCCTGGAGTTCCGCGACAAGGACCGCGCCGGCCGGGTCGCCCAGCGCGCCTTCGAGCTCGGCCTGCTCATCGAGACCTCCGGACCGGAGAGCGAGGTCGTCAAGCTGCTGCCCGCGCTCACCATCACCCCCGAGGAGCTGGACGAGGGTCTGAAGATCCTCGCCCGCGCGGTCCGCGA
>NZ_JBJZOJ010000144.1:0-1262 GCF_047200655.1 Streptomyces sp. MS06 | reverse complement strand
TCACAGGTAGTGAGTAGCAAGAGCAACATGAGTAAGCGGTACACGGCCGAGTTCAAGCGGGACGCGGTCGCCTTGGCGTTGTCCTCGGAGAAGACGGTCACCGAGGTCGCGAGGGATCTGGGCGTGAGTCCGGAAGGGCTGCGCGGGTGGGTGAAGCAGGCGAAGGTCGACCGTGGTGAGGGGCCTGCCGGGGCTTTGACCACTGCGGAGCGTGAGGAGTTGGTCCGGCTGCGGCGGAAGGTTCGCGAGCAGGAGGCCACGATCGAGGTTCTGGGAAAAGCGACCGCCTTCTTCGCTCAGGACAAGATGAGGTAGACACCGTGGCACGGTGTCGTTTCATCGATGCGGAGAAGGCATCGGAGGGTAATCCTGCAGGTCACAGCGTTGCGTTTCTGTGCCGTGTGCTGGGAGTGCCCCGTTCCACCTACTACGCGCACAGGGCGTCACGGCCGGCCCGGACGGTGCGGGAGCGGGCCGAGGAGGTGCTGGTGGGCGAGATCCGGGTGCTTCACGCCGGATCTCGCGGTGCCTACGGGGCTCCGCGGATCCACGCCGCCCTGCGGCGGGCCGGGCGGGTGGTGAACTCCAAGAAGATCGAGCGGCTGATGCGTAAGCACCGGATCGTCGGGATCACCCGCCGTCGGCGGCGGGGCCTGACCCGGCAGGCGAAGCGGGCGGTGTTCGCGCTCGACCTGATCGGCCGGGACTTCACCGCGCCCCGGCCCGGGTTGCGGCTCGTCGGCGACATGACTGAACTCAGCACGCTGGAAGGGAAGTTGTATTTGGCGACCTGTATCGATCTCGCGACGCGGGAGGTGGTCGGCTGGGCGATGGCCGACCACCACCGCGCCGAGCTGCCGGTCGCCGCCTTGCGGATGGCGGCCGGGCGTGGCGGCCTGGAGCGGGGTTGCGTCATGCATACGGATCGCGGCAGCGAGTACACGAGTGACGAATTCCGCAGCGAAATACGCAAGTTGCGCATGAGGCAGTCGATGGGGCGCGTCGGCTCTTGTTACGATAATGCCGCCGCGGAAAGCTGGTTCGCCATCCTGAAAGCGGAGATCGGGACGGCCATGTGGGAGACCCGCGAGGCCGCCCGGGCCGACGTTTTCCACTACGTCGAGGTCGAGTACAACCGCAGCCGGCTCCGTCGGCACCCCGACTACGGGTACGTCACCCCGCTCGAAACGAGATCCTTGCTCAGGCAGAACCTCGTCCCGGCAGCGTAAACACCCGCTGTCCAGTTCGCGGGGGGAACTTCA
>NZ_JBJZOJ010000143.1:0-1284 GCF_047200655.1 Streptomyces sp. MS06 | reverse complement strand
GGGGTTTCTTGAGTTCGGTGTAGTAGTTGGCTTCGTATTCGACGGGCGGGATGTGCCCTATCTCACCGTGGAGTCGGCGGTGGTTGTACCAGTCGATCCACTCGGCGGTGGCCAGCTCGACCTGGGAGAGCGTCTTCCAGGGTCGCTGGGGTTTGATCAGCTCGGTTTTGTACAGGCCGATCGTGGACTCCATCAGGGCGTTGTCGTACGCGTCACCGACGGATCCGATGCTCGCCGCGATGCCGGCGGCGTCCAGGTGCTCGGCGAGGCGGAAGCTCGTGTACTGCGACCCGGCGTCAGAATGGTGTACCAACTCGCCTGGCTGTATCGGGTGTTGGTCCCGGTCGCGCTGCCAGATCGCCATCTCCAGGGCGTCCAGCACGAACACCGTCTCCTTCACCGTGGCGGCCGACCAGCCCACGATCCGGCGCGAGAAGGTGTCCACGACGAACGCGACATAGACGACGCCGGCGAAGGTCTTCACGTGCGTGAAGTCGGCTACCCAGCAGCGGTTCGGGGCGCTGGCGACGAACTCGCGGTCGACAAGGTCGGGGGCCCGCTCGGCCTGCCCGCCGGGGATCGTGGTGATGACGCGTTTGCCGCGCACCGCGCCCTGGATGCCGAGCTCGCGCATCAGGCGCTCGACGGTGCAGCGGGCCACCGCATGCCCCTGCCGGTTCAGCTCGCGCCAGATCTTCCTCGCTCCGTAGACACGGTAGTTGGACGTGTAGACCTCGTGGATCCTCTCCTTGAGCTCCTCGTCACGCACGGAACGTGCAGAGGGGGTTTCGAGGCGTTTCTTATGGGCGTAGTACGTGGAAGGGGCGATCTTGCAGTCGTGTGCGGTGAGCGTTCTGCAGATCGGCTCGACCCCGCCGAAGCGGTCCCGGTGCTCGTCGATGAACGCTACGAGCGCGTGTGTGGCCGGTCGAGCTCGGCCGCGAAGAAACTCGCCGCGGCCTTCAGGATCTCGTTCGCCCGCTTCAGCTCGGCGTTCTCCTTCTTCAACGCCTTGAGCTGGGCGGATTCCTCCGTCGTCGTCCCTGGACGCTGCCCCGCGTCGATCTCGTACTGCTTCACCCAGTTCCGCAGCGTCTCGCGGGAACCGATGTCGAGCTTGTCCGCCACCGCTTGCAGGGCGGCCGTCTCGTTCGGGTAGTCGTCGCGCACTTCGGCAACCATGCGCACCGCGCGACGGCGCAGCTCAAGCGGGTAACGGGAGGGTCGTGCCATGACTCAATCCTTTCACGGAATCGAGTCTCTACCTGACACGGGGCGGTTCAG
>NZ_JBJZOJ010000142.1:0-1347 GCF_047200655.1 Streptomyces sp. MS06 | reverse complement strand
CCTTCATGCCTCTGTCGAGCCACACCGCGCGGGTGTCGGCCGGCGGCGGCACGCTATCAGTGAGCCAGCCCGAGGGCGGCAAGGAGCACTGCGGGCCCGTGCCGACCGACACCCTGGACGCTACGGCTGCAGACCGAGCGTCTGCGGTCGATTCAACAAGTCAGGAGCTTGGGCGAGAAGCCCCCGTCACTGCTTTGTCCGCCGCCCGGCCGACGCGTGCTGCCCCGTGAAACAACTCGGAAGGACAGCACCCCCATCATGGCCGATCAGCGCCCGGACGTCTTCGGAGGCGTGGACACCCACGCCGACACCCACCACGCCGCCGTCGTCGACCCCATCGGCCGGCATCTGGGCGATGCCCAGTTTCCCACCACAAGCGATGGCTACCGCGCGCTGCTGGCCTGGCTGCACTCCTTCGGGACCGTGCTCGCCGTCGGCGTGGAAGGTACCGGGTCCTACGGCACCCAGCTCGCACGCGTCCTGGTGGCCGCGGGTCTACAGGTATTCGACATCAACCGGCCTGACCGGCGCATGCGTCGCTAGTTGGGCAAGTCCGACCCGATCGACGCCTATGCAGCCGCCGAGGCGGTCGCCTCCGGACGCGCGGGCGTCCTCCCCAAGGCCCACGCCGGTGCCGCCGAGGCACTGCGCGTCCTGCACAACGCCCGCACCTCGGCCATGAAGGCCCGCACGCAGTCCATCAACCAGATCCGCAGCCTCCTGGTCACCGCGCCCGACACCCTGCGCGGCCGACTCCGCGCTCTGGCGACAGCCGAGTTGATCAGCATGTGCGCCGGACTCCGACCGGCACCGGACCTGGCCGACCCCACAGCGGCGGCCAAGTTCACCCTGCGCCGTCTTGCCCGTCGCTACCAGGATCTGACGCGCGAAATCAGCGACTACGACGCCGAGTTGAACACATTGGCGACCCAGGCCGCGCCGACGCTGCTGGCCGTCAACGGTGTCGGGCCCGAGACGGCCGCCCGCCTCCTGGCGGCCGTCGGCGACAACCCCGAGCGCCTGCGCTCCGAGGCTGCCTTCGCCCATCTGTGCGGTGCCGCACCTTTGCCCGCCTCGTCCGGCCGGCGAGACCGCCACCGACTGAACCGTGGAGGTAACCGGTCCGCCAACGCCGCCCTCTACCGCATCGTGGTCGTCCGCATGCAGCACGACCGTCGCACCCGAGAGTACGTCGCCCGGCGCACCGCGCAGGGACTACAGAAGAAGGACATCATCCGCTGCCTCAAACGCTACATAGCCCGCGAGGTCTTCAGGGCGCTGACCAGCACGAACATCACGAAAGCCAACCTCGTACAGACCGCTTGACACGAGATAGGAGCTTCTCCG
>NZ_JBJZOJ010000141.1:0-1405 GCF_047200655.1 Streptomyces sp. MS06 | reverse complement strand
AGCCGGGGTGGAGGCGGTGGCCTCCCACTTCGAAGGGATGGGGCGGCGTGTGTCCCGGTTGCGGGTCTCGCACGCCTTCCACTCGCCGTTGATGGAGCCGATGCTGGATGACTTCCGCGCCGTGGTCGGAGGGCTGGCGTGGTCGGAACCGGTGGTGCCGGTCGTGTCGAACGTGACAGGCGCGGTGGCCGGGCCGGGCCTGTTGTCGGATCCGGAGTACTGGGTGGGGCATGTCCGCGAGGCGGTGCGTTTCGCGGACGGGGTGCGTGCGTTGCGGACCCTGGGGGTGTCGCGGTTCGTGGAGTGCGGCCCGGACGCGGTCCTGACGGGTCTGGCCCGTCAGGTCCTCGACCACGACAACGACGCGGGTGAGCAGGTGGTGTTCGCGTCCATGCTGCGTGGGGGCCGGGCGGAGGACACCACCGCCGTGACCGCCCTGGCCGAACTGTTCGCCTCCGGCGCCGACGTCGACTGGACCGCCCTGTTCAGCGAGCGGGACCGCGTACCGGTGGACCTGCCCACCTACGCCTTCCAGCACCAGCGGTACTGGCTGGACATCCCGGGGAACAGGGCCGGTGACGTCGGTTCGGCCGGTCTCGACGGCGTCGACCACCCGCTCCTGAGCGCGATGGTCGTGTCCCCGGAGTCCGGTGGCGTGGTGCTGACCGGCAGGCTGTCGGTGGACGCGCAGGCGTGGGTCGCCGACCACGACGTCCTGGGCCGCATCCTCCTGCCCGGCACGGCCTTCGTCGAACTCGCCGTCCGGGCGGGCGACGAGGTCGGCTGCGCGGCGGTCGAGGACCTGACGCTGGAGGCGCCGCTGGTGCTGCCGGCCGGAGGCGGTGCGGCAGTGCAGGTGGTGGTCGGCGCCGTCGACGAGACGGGCCGACGCACCGTGGACGTGTTCTCGCGCACCGAGGACGCCTGGACCCGGCACGCCACCGGTCTGCTCGCCCCCCACACGACCGTCCCCGACTTCGAACTCACCGCCTGGCCGCCGCAGGGCGCCCGACGCCTGGAGGTCGAGGGCGCCTACGAGCGCCTGGCGAACCGCGGATACCTCTACGGACCCGTCTTCCAGGGGCTGAAGGCCGCCTGGCGGCGCGGCGACGACGTGTTCGCGGAGGTGGAGCTGCCCGAGGAGTCGTGGGAGGAGGCGCACCGCTTCGGGCTGCACCCGGCACTGCTGGACGCCGCCATGCACGTCGACCTGCTGCTCGACGGCACGGACGGGGACGAGGGCGCGACCATGCTGCCCTTCTCCTGGAACGGCGTCTCCCTGCACGCCTCCGGTGCCACCGCCCTGCGCGTCCACATCCGGCGCCTGCGCGGTGAGGAGGTTTCGGCCATCGGGGTTGCGGACTCCACCGGCCAACTGGTCGCCACCGTGGACTCCTTGGTCACC
>NZ_JBJZOJ010000140.1:0-1442 GCF_047200655.1 Streptomyces sp. MS06 | reverse complement strand
TCCACCCCCCACTGGTCGAAGGAGTCGATGTTCCACACGGCGCCCTGTACGAACACCTTGTGCTCGTACAGGGCGATCAGCTGCCCCAGGACCGACGGGGTCAGCTCCGGCGCGAGGATCGTGGTGGTCGGATGCCCGCCCCGGAACGTCTTGTGCGCCACCAACTCCTCCGGCACACCCTCCGCACGAACCTCCCCCGGCGTCCGGCCGAACGCCAGCGCCTGCGTCTGCGCGAAGAAGTTCGCCATCAGCAGATCGTGCTGACCCGCCAGCCGCTCCCCCAACTCCGCCACCGGACGCGCGAACCCGATGAAGTCCGCCGGCACCAGCTTCGTCCCCTGATGGATCAACTGGTAGTACGCGTGCTGACCGTTCGTACCCGGCGTACCCCACACCACCGGACCGGTCTCCCACTCCACCGGCTCCCCGTCCCGCTGCACCGACTTGCCGTTGGACTCCATGTCCAACTGCTGCAGATACGCCGTGAACCGCGACAGATAGTGACTGTAGGGCAGCACCGCATGCGACTGCGCACCCAGGAAGTTCCCGTACCAGACACCCAGCAGCCCCAGCAGCAGCGGCCCGTTCTCCTGCGCCGGCGCACTGCGGAAATGCTCGTCGACCAGCCGGAACCCGCCCAGCAACTCCCCGAACGCCTCCGGACCGATCGCCAGCATCAGCGACAACCCGATCGCCGAGTCGAAGGAGTACCGGCCCCCCACCCAGTCCCAGAACCCGAACATGTTCGCCGGATCGATCCCGAACGCGCTCACCCGCTCCTCGTTCGTCGACAACGCGACGAAATGCCGGGCCACCGCCTTCTCCTCACCCCCGAACGCCTCAAGCAGCCACGCCCGCGCCGACGACGCGTTCGTGATCGTCTCGATCGTCGTGAACGTCTTCGACGCGACCACGAACAGCGTCCGCGCCGGATCCAGACCCCGCAGCGCCTCGTGCAGATCCGCCCCGTCCACATTGGACACGAAACGCACCGTCAGATCCCGGTCGGTGAACGCCCGCAACGCCTCGAACGCCATCGCCGGACCCAGATCCGAGCCGCCGATACCGATGTTCACCACGTTCGTGATCCGCTGCCCGGTGTGCCCGGTCCACTCACCCGAACGGACCCGCTCGGCGAACGCGGCCATCCGGTCCAGGACCGCGTGCACCCCCGGCACCACGTCCTCCCCGTCGACCTCGACCACCGCGTCCCGCGGCGCCCGCAACGCGGTGTGCAGCACCGCCCGCCCCTCGGTGACATTGATCCGCTCCCCGCGGAACATCGCATCCCGCAACCCGAACACATCCGTCGCCACCGCCAACTCCCGCAGCAACGCCAACGTCTCATCGGTCACCAGATGCTTGGAGTAGTCGATGTGCAGGTCCCCCACCCGCACGACATACCGCTCCGCACGCCCCGGATCAGCGGCGAACAACTCCCG
>NZ_JBJZOJ010000139.1:0-1448 GCF_047200655.1 Streptomyces sp. MS06 | reverse complement strand
GCGTGGTTCGTAGAAGGTGCCGTCGCGGAGCATGGCGAACAGGACGCTGATGCGGTGGCGGGCGAGGCGGAGGAGGGCCTGGGTGTGAGTCTTGCCCCGGGCCCGGCACTTGTCGTAGTAGGCGCGGGAGGCGGGATCGTGCAGGGCTGCGAACGCGGACAGGAACATCGCGCGTTTGAGCTGCCGGTTTCCGCCTCGTGGTGCGTGTTCGCCGTGGATCGAGGTTCCCGAGGATTTCGTTGCCGGGGCCAGGCCGGCGTAGGAGGCCAGGTGGGCGGCGGTGGGGAAGCTGGTGCCGTCGCCGACGGTGACCAGCAGAACTGCGGCGGTCCTGACCGCGACCCCCGGCATCGAGGTCAGGACCTTGGAAAGAGGGTGATCCTCCAGCAGGGCTTTGATCTGGGCTTCCAGGGCCCGGCGCTGTTCGTGGACGGCGGCGAGCGAGCGGGCCAGGGACGGGATCACGGTGTCGAGGGTGCCGGTGCCCGGGACGACGACGGTCTGCTCGTCGAGTGCGTCGAAGATCTCGTCGATCAGCCGGGCGGCCATGCGTGGGGCCTTGGGTCTGATCACCTCGACGAGTCTGCGGCGGCCGGCTTTCCGCAGCGCGGCCGGGGAGCCATAGCGTTCCAGCAGCCAGGTCACGGCCGGGTGGTCCAGACGCGGCCCGAGGACGCGCTCCAGCGAGGGGTGGAACTGGGTGAGCAGGCCGCGTATCCGGTTGGAGGTGCGGGTGGCCTCGGCCGCGAGGTCCTGGTCGAAGCCGACCAGCACGGTCAGCTCGGCGGTGATCTCGTCGGTGAGTTCCAGCGAGCGCAGGGTGTGCGGCATGGTGCGGGCGGCGTCCGCGATCACCGCGGCGTCCTTCGCGTCGGTCTTCGCCTCGCCCGGATACAGGTCGGCGATCCGCCGCATCGCCAGGCCGGGCAGATAGGCGACCTTGCAGCCCGCGTCCCGGGCCACGGTCAGCGGGAGGGCACCGATCGAGGCGGGCTGGTCCACGATCACCAGGACGGTGCCGAACTTCGTGGCCAGCTTGTCGAAGACGGCCCGCAGCTTCGGCTCGCTGTTGGGCAGCTGCTTGTCGAGGACCTTCTTCCCCGCCGGGGTGAGCCCATGGCCGTGATGAGCGGTCTTGCCGACGTCCAGGCCCAGGAACACGCCCACGTCTTCGGTGTCGAACATCGCGCCCTTCCAGGAGAGTTGAACGTGCCGGCCTCGGCTGTGGTGTCGTACGCGCGCATCCACGTTATGCAGACCTGCCGCCCGCGAGCTGTCCGGCATTGCGCCGGACCGGGCGGTGGCCGGACCTCTCATCAGCGTCTCCGACGGCACCTCCCGGGCCCGGTGACACCACCCCCCAGGTCATCCGTTCGACAGGGGGCAACAGTCATGCCGGGCCCGGAGGCCAGCGGCCCTCTTGCAGGACCGCGAAGAAGATAACGGGG
>NZ_JBJZOJ010000138.1:0-1556 GCF_047200655.1 Streptomyces sp. MS06 | reverse complement strand
AGCCGGAACCAGTAGAAGCCGTGTCCGGCGAGGGTGAGGAGGTAGGGGAGTTCGCCGATGGCGGGGAAGCGGACTCCGCCGAAGAGTTCGACGGGGTGGCGGCCGTGGAAGGCTTTGAGGTCGAGTTCGGTGGGTTGGGCGAAGCGGGAGAAGTTGTTGACGCAGAGGACGAGGTCGTCCTCGTGTTCGCGGAGGAAGGCGAGGACGGCGGGGTTGGTGGAGGGGAGTTCGGTGTAGGTGCCCAGGCCGAAGGCGGGGTTCTGCTTGCGGATCTCGATCATGCGGCGGGTCCAGTGGAGCAGGGAGGACGGCGAGGACATGGAGGCCTCGACGTTGGTGACCTGGTAGCCGTAGACGGGGTCCATGATGGTGGGCAGGGTGAGGCGGCCGGGGTCGCAGCTGGAGAAGCCGGCGTTGCGGTCGGGGGTCCATTGCATGGGGGTGCGGACGCTGTCGCGGTCGCCGAGCCAGATGTTGTCGCCCATGTTGATCTCGTCGCCGTAGTAGAGGATGGGTGATCCGGGGAGGGCGAGGAGGAGGGCGGTGAAGAGTTCGATCTGGTTGCGGTCGTTGTCGAGGAGGGGGGCGAGGCGGCGGCGGATGCCGATGTTGGCGCGCATGCGGGGGTCTTTGGCGTATTCCGCGTACATGTAGTCGCGTTCTTCGTCGGTGACCATTTCGAGGGTGAGCTCGTCGTGGTTGCGGAGGAAGATGCCCCATTGGCAGCCGGCGGGGATGGGTGGGGTTTTGGCGAGGATTTCGGAGACGGGGTGGCGGGATTCGCGGCGGACGGCCATGAAGATGCGGGGCATGACGGGGAAGTGGAATGCCATGTGGCATTCGTCGCCGCCGGAGGGGAAGTCGCCGAAGTAGTCGACGACGTCTTCGGGCCATTGGTTGGCTTCGGCGAGGAGGACGGTGTCGGGGTAGTGGGCGTCGATCTCCTTGCGGACGCGTTTGAGGAATTGGTGGGTGGCGGGGAGGTTTTCGCAGTTGGTGCCCTCTTGTGAGTAGAGGTAGGGGACCGCGTCGAGGCGGAATCCGTCGATGCCGAGGTCGAGCCAGAAGCGGAGTCCGGCGAGCATTTCTTCCTGGACGACCGGGTTCTCGTAGTTGAGGTCGGGTTGGTGGGCGAAGAAGCGGTGGAAGTAGTACTGCTTGCGGATGGGGTCGAAGGTCCAGTTGGAGGCTTCGGTGTCGACGAAGATGATGCGGGCGTCGGCGTACTGTTTGTCGTCGTCGGCCCACATGTAGTAGTCGCCGTAGGGGCCGTCGGGGTGTTTGCGGGATTCCTGGAACCACGGGTGCTGGTCGCTGGTGTGGTTCATGACGAAGTCGATGATGACGCGCATGCCGCGTTGGTGGGCGGCGTCGACGAATTCGACGAAGTCGGCGAGGTCGCCGAACTCGGGGAGGACGGCGGTGTAGTCGGAGACGTCGTAGCCTCCGTCGCGGAGGGGGGATTTGAAGAAGGGTGGTAGCCACAGGCAGTCCACGCCGAGCCACTGCAGGTAGTCGAGCCGGGCGGTGAGGCCTTTGAGGTCGCCGACGCCGTC
>NZ_JBJZOJ010000137.1:0-1625 GCF_047200655.1 Streptomyces sp. MS06 | reverse complement strand
CGACATCCACACGACCGCGGGCAAGCTCGCGGATCTGCAGCGCCGTATCGACGAGGCGACGCACGCCGGCTCCGCACGCGCCGTGGAGAAGCAGCACGCGAAGGGCAAGCTGACCGCCCGGGAACGCATCGACCTGCTGCTCGACGAGGGCTCCTTCGTGGAGCTGGACGAGTTCGCCCGGCACCGCTCCACCCACTTCGGCCTGGAGGACAACCGCCCCTACGGCGACGGCGTGGTCACCGGGTACGGCACCGTCGACGGCCGGCCCGTCGCCGTGTTCTCCCAGGACTTCACCGTCTTCGGCGGTGCTCTGGGCGAGGTGTACGGGCAGAAGATCGTCAAGGTGATGGACTTCGCGCTGAAGACCGGCTGCCCCGTCATCGGCATCAACGACTCCGGCGGCGCCCGCATCCAGGAAGGCGTGGCCTCCCTCGGCGCCTACGGCGAGATCTTCCGCCGCAACACCCACGCCTCCGGTGTCATCCCGCAGATCTCCCTGATCGTCGGCCCGTGCGCGGGCGGCGCGGTCTACTCCCCGGCCATCACCGACTTCACCGTCATGGTCGACCAGACCAGCCACATGTTCATCACCGGCCCCGACGTCATCAAGACCGTCACCGGCGAGGACGTCGGCTTCGAGGAACTCGGCGGCGCCCGCACCCACAACAGCACCTCCGGCGTCGCCCACCACATGGCCGGCGACGAGAAGGACGCCGTCGACCACGTCAAGCAGCTGCTGTCCTACCTGCCGTCGAACAACCTCTCCGACCCGCCGGCCTTCCCCGAGGACGCCGACCTGGCCGTCGGCGAGGAGGACCGGGAACTGGACACCCTCGTCCCGGACTCCGCCAACCAGCCCTACGACATCCGCACGGTCGTCGAGCACGTCCTGGACGACGCCGAGTTCCTGGAGAACCAGCCGCTGTTCGCGCCGAACATCGTCACCGGCTTCGGCCGCGTCGAGGGCCGGCCCGTCGGCATCGTCGCCAACCAGCCGATGCAGTTCGCCGGCTGCCTGGACATCACCGCCTCCGAGAAGGCCGCCCGCTTCGTGCGCACCTGCGACGCCTTCAACCTGCCCGTCCTGACCTTCGTCGACGTGCCCGGCTTCCTGCCCGGCGTCGACCAGGAACACGACGGCATCATCCGCCGCGGCGCGAAACTCATCTACGCCTACGCCGAGGCCACCGTGCCGCTGATCACCGTCATCACCCGCAAGGCCTTCGGCGGCGCCTACGACGTGATGGGCTCCAAACACCTCGGCGCCGACCTCAACCTCGCCTGGCCCACCGCCCAGATCGCCGTGATGGGAGCCCAGGGCGCGGTCAACATCCTGCACCGCCGCACCCTCGCCGAGGCCGAGGCCGCCGGCCAGGACGTCGAAGCCGTCCGCGCCCGCCTCATCCGCGAGTACGAGGACACCCTCCTCAACCCCTACGTCGCCGCCGAACGCGGCTACGTCGACGCCGTGATCCCCCCGAGCGAGACCCGCCGCCACATCGTCCGCGGCCTGCGCCAACTGCGCACCAAACGCGAGACCCTGCCCCCGAAGAAGCACGGCAACATCCCCCTCTAGCGGAAACACCCCCGCCCGCACCGGAGGCACCCCACCCATGAACATCAAG
>NZ_JBJZOJ010000136.1:0-1719 GCF_047200655.1 Streptomyces sp. MS06 | reverse complement strand
CTAGAAGACTGCTGAAAATCTTTTGCGTTCTGGCCCCGGCTTGGTGGAGTCGGGGCCAGTCTTGTAGGCATGCAGGGGGAGTGGGCCGGGGAGATGGTCGGGCCGGATGTGTGGGAGACCTGCCGGGAGTTGATCCCGGCAGGCAGTGTGTTCGCGTTCCTGGCCGAGCACCGGGAGGTGCTGTTCCCGCCGGGGATGTTCGCGGATATGTACCCCTCGTCCAACGGCCGTCCGAGTCTGCCGCCGCAGGTGCTGGCCGCCACGGTGGTGCTGCAGAGCCTGCACGGGCTGTCGGACTTCGAGACGGTCCAGGAACTGCGGTGTGACCTGCGCTGGAAGGCCGCCTGCGGGCTCGGCCTGTACGACACCGCGTTCGATCCGTCGCTGCTGACGTACTTCCGGCGCCGGCTGCGTCACTCGGCCGATCCGACGCGGATCTTCACCAAGGTCAAAGAGGTCGTGGCCGCGACCGGCGTGCTCAAGGGCAAGCAGCGGCGGGCGCTGGACTCCACCGTCCTTGATGACGCGGTGGCCACCCAGGACACCGTCACCCAGATCATCTCCGCCGTCCGCCGGGTGATCCGCGAGGTCCCCGGGGGCGAGGAGACCGCGGCGCAGTGGTGCTGCGCGCACGACTACACCGACCCGGGCAAGCCGAGGATCGCCTGGGACGACGAGGCCGCCCGTGCCACGCTGGTCGACGCGCTGGTCACCGACGCGATCAACCTGCTCGGGCACCTGCCCGAGCAGGAACTGGGCGAGAAGGCGGCGAACGCGGTGGGCCTGCTGACCCTGGTCGCGGGCCAGGACGTGGAGCCGGCCGAGGACTCCGACGGACGCGACGGACGCTGGCGCATCGCCCAGCGCACCGTCGCGGACCGGACCGTGTCCACCGTCGATGCTGACGCACGCCACATCCACAAGAACCGCACCCGCCATCAGGATGGCTTCAAAGGGCATGCGTCCTTCGAGCCGGAGACCGGGCTGTTCACCGCGGTTGCCCTCACCAGCGGCTACGGCCCTGACAACCACGAGGCCGCTGTCGCCTGCGATCTGCTGGCCGACGAGGACGAGGGCCAGGAGTTAACCGTGCTCGGCGATTCCGCCTACGGAACCGGCGACCTGCGCGCCCGGTTGCAGGCCGACGGCCACACCCTGGTGATCAAGCCGCCACCGCTGCGGCAGGCCATCCCCGGCGGCTTCACCATCGATGACTTCCTCATCGATGCGGTGTCCGGCACCGCCACCTGCCCGGCCGGACACACCGCCAACCTCGGACAGGTCAAAGCGGACGGCGCCCGCACCGCCCAGTTCAAGCGCGTGTGCAGCGACTGCCCCCTGCGCGGACGCTGCACCACCTCCAAGACCGGACGCAACATCAACGTCCACCCCCAGCACGAACTGCTCACCGCAGCCCGCCACCAGGCTGCCACCGACCCCGCCTGGCAGGACGAATACCGCAGATGGCGGCCTCCAGTCGAACGCGCCATCGCCTGGCTGGTCGCCAAGGGAAACCGACGAGTCCCCTACCGCGGCGTCATCGCCAACAGCCTCTGGCTCCACCACCGCGCCGCCGCCCTCAACCTTCGCCGACTGATCAACCTCGGACTCACCAGGGGCAACGGCAACTGGCACCTCATCCCAGCCACCACATAGCGAAAGGGCCGCCAGGCCCACGGCCGGACAGCCCCTCAACCAAGATTTTCAGCAGTCTTCTAG
>NZ_JBJZOJ010000135.1:0-1747 GCF_047200655.1 Streptomyces sp. MS06 | reverse complement strand
CCTCGCGTATTCAGCCGCGAATGCGAACTGACGCCCCGACAGCAAAGGGGGTGCCTCTCACCTGCGATGATCTGGACTGTCTAGATCAAGAGCATCTTCGGGAGAGGCACCCTCCGGGTGAAAGCTACCAGTTGGGACAGTCGGCTCGTGGTGCGGGCCGACGACAGGAATCTGGTCGGGCACGCGGGGATCGTGCTGCTTCGCCGCGTCGCCGACAGGGTCGGTCTGGCCACCGCGCTGAGCGCGGTGTTGCCTCGGGGTGCCGGGCCAGGGTGGCGGGATCGCGGGATGGCGCTGGTCCAGATGGCCTGCGCGATCACGCTCGGCGCCACGAGCGTTCTGGAAACCGAGCAACTCCAGTACCACTGGCGGACGTTGTTCCCGAATCCAGTCTCGGACAGCACCCTGCGACGAGTCCTGGAGGCGGTCGACGGCCCGATGGCGGCGCGTATCGAGCGGGTCCGCGCCGCGACACGACGGGTCGTATGGACCTGGCTGGCCCTGCGGCCTACGGGTTTCCCCTGGATATCGGTGTGCGGCCGGGAACTGTCCGGCTGGTACGTCCTCGACCTGGACGCCACGGTCGTGACCTGCACCAGCAGGAAGGAAAGAGCGGCGGGCACGTTCAAGGGCACCTTCGGGCATCATCCGCTCGGCGCCTGGGTGGCGAACACCCGTGAATGCGTGGTGATGCTGCTGCGGCCGGGCAACGCGGCCGCCAACGACGTCGCTGATCACAGGACGGTCCTGGCCGCCGCGTTGCGGCAGCTCGCGCTGCCACTGTGGTCGAAGCTCCTGATACGGATCGACGGCGCGGCCTTCAGCCACGCCCTCCTCGATCATCTCCAGTCCCTGACCACGAGCCGGCGGCGGGTGCGCTGGGTGACCGGCTGGGCGATCCACACCGCCGACGAGGCCGCCATCGCAAGGCTGCCAGAGAAAGTGTGGACGGCCGCGCTGCGGCAGGACGGCGAAGTCCACGAGATCACAGGCCCCGACGGCGACATGGTCTCCTACCAGGTCGCCGAGCTGACCGGGGTCCGCGACCTTGCCGGATGGCCCGAGGGGACACGACTGATCGTGCGCCGGGTCAAACCCTCACGGCGGGATACGAAGAAGCTGACCGCCTTCGAGAAGGCCACCGGCTGGCGCTACCAGATCGTCGCCACGAACATCCCCGACCACCGCGGGCTGTCCGGCGTCCCGGCTTCCGGACAGGTGTGGTTCGTCGACGCCCTCTACCGTGATCACGCAGAGGTCGAGGACCGAGTGAAAGCGATCAAGCGGGTCGGTCTCGGACTGCTGCCCTCGAAGTCCTGGCAGATCAACACCGCCTGGGTCCTGGCCGCCACCATCGCCGCCGACATCGACGCCTGGACCCGGCTCCTCCTCCTGCACGACGAACCCGAACTCGCCATCGCCGAGCCGCAGACGATCCGCGCCAAGCTCTACCACCTGCCCGCACGCCTCACCTCACACGCCCGCACGCGGACCCTCCACCTCGACCGCACCTGGCCGTGGTCAGCGGCATTCACCACTGCCTGGAACCACACCACGAACCTTCCCCTCGTCACCTGACGGCCACACCCCGACCCCGCGAAGACCAGGAAGGAGGCACCACCCCCTCGGGCCCGTGGAACCCGACGCCACCGCAGCGCATGCGACGGCCCCACGTCCGCACCCGCAGGACGAACCAGGGCAATCCGCAGGGACACCTCACACGGTCAGGCTGCAGAAGAATCGAGGT
>NZ_JBJZOJ010000134.1:0-1775 GCF_047200655.1 Streptomyces sp. MS06 | reverse complement strand
CAAGGTGCTCATCGCCAACCGTGGCGAAATCGCTGTCCGGGTGGCCCGGGCCTGCCGGGACGCCGGGATCGCGAGCGTGGCGGTCTACGCGGACCCGGACCGGGACGCCGTGCACGTCCGTGCGGCGGACGAGGCGTTCGCCCTGGGCGGTGACACCCCCGCCACCAGCTACCTCGACATCGGCAAGGTCCTGGCCGCCGCCCGGGAGTCCGGCGCGGACGCCGTCCACCCCGGCTACGGCTTCCTCTCCGAGAACGCCGACTTCGCCCAGGCCGTCCTGGACGCCGACCTGATCTGGATCGGCCCGCCCCCGCACGCCATCCGCGACCTCGGCGACAAGGTCGCCGCCCGCCACATCGCCCAACGCGCCGGCGCACCCCTGGTCGCGGGCACCCCCGACCCGGTCTCCGGCGCCGACGAGGTCGTCGCCTTCGCCGAACAGCACGGCCTGCCCATCGCCATCAAGGCCGCCTTCGGCGGCGGCGGCCGCGGCCTGAAAGTCGCCCGCACTCTCGACGAGGTCCCCGAACTCTACGACTCCGCCGTCCGCGAGGCGGTCGCCGCGTTCGGCCGCGGCGAATGCTTCGTCGAGCGCTACCTCGACCGCCCCCGCCACGTCGAGACCCAGTGCCTGGCCGACAAGCACGGCAACGTCGTCGTCGTCTCCACCCGCGACTGCTCCCTGCAGCGCCGCCACCAGAAACTCGTCGAGGAGGCCCCCGCCCCCTTCCTCACCGACGAGCAGACCGCCGAGCTCTACCGCGCCTCCAAGGCCATCCTCCGCGAGGCCGGCTACGAAGGCGCCGGCACCTGCGAGTTCCTCGTCGGCCAGGACGGCACCATCTCCTTCCTCGAGGTCAACACCCGCCTCCAGGTCGAACACCCCGTCACCGAGGAAGTCACCGGCATCGACCTCGTCCGGGAGATGTTCCGCATCGCCGACGGCGAACCACTCGGCTACGACGACCCCGCCCTGCGCGGCCACTCCTTCGAGTTCCGCATCAACGGCGAGGACCCCGGCCGCGGCTTCCTGCCCGCCCCCGGCACCGTCACCCGCTTCGACCCGCCCACCGGCCCCGGCGTCCGCCTCGACGCCGGCGTCGAGGCCGGCAGCGTCATCGGCCCCGCCTGGGACTCCCTGCTCGCCAAACTCATCGTCACCGGCCGCACCCGCGCCGAAGCCCTCCAACGCGCCGCCCGCGCCCTGCACGAGTTCCGCGTCGAGGGCATGGCCACCGCCCTCACCTTCCACCGCGTCGTCGTCGCCGACCCCGCCTTCGCCCCCGAACTCACCGGATCCACCGACCCCTTCACCGTCCACACCCGCTGGATCGAGACCGAGTTCACCAACACCATCGCCCCCTTCACCGCCCCCGCCGACACCGCCGAAGCGGACGAGGACAGCGGCCGCGAGACCGTCGTCGTCGAGGTCGGCGGCAAGCGCCTGGAAGTCTCCCTGCCCTCCTCCCTCGGCATGAGCCTGGCCCGCACCGGACTCGCCGCCGGCGCCAAACCCAAACGCCGCGCCGCGAAGAAGTCCGGGCCCGCCGCCTCCGGCGACACCCTCGCCTCCCCCATGCAGGGCACCATCGTCAAGGTCGCCGTCGAGGAAGGCCAGGAAGTCAAGGAAGGCGACCTCGTCGTCGTCCTCGAAGCGATGAAGATGGAACAGCCCCTCAACGCCCACAAGTCCGGCACCGTCAAGGGCCTCACCGCCGAGATCGGCGCCTCCCTCACCTCCGGCGCCCCCATCTGCGAGATCAAGGACTGACGGG
>NZ_JBJZOJ010000133.1:0-1895 GCF_047200655.1 Streptomyces sp. MS06 | reverse complement strand
TTGGTCTGGATGAGGTCCATGACGGTGGAGTCGGTGAGGGTGGTGACGTCGCCGAGTTGGCGGTTTTCGGCGACGTCCCGCAGGAGGCGGCGCATGATCTTTCCGGAGCGGGTCTTGGGGAGTTCGGCGACGGGCAGGATGCGTTGGGGTTTGGCGATCGGGCCGAGGGTGGTGCCGACGTGGTTGCGCAGGTCGTTGAGGAGTGTGGCGTCCTCGGTGGCGGTGCCGCGCAGGATGACGAAGGCGACGATGGCTTGGCCGGTGGTTTCGTCGGTGGCGCCGACGACGGCGGCTTCGGCGACGGAGGGGTGGGAGACGAGGGCGGATTCGACCTCGGTGGTGGAGATGTTGTGGCCGGAGACGAGCATGACGTCGTCGACGCGGCCCAGGAGCCAGATGTCGCCGTCCTGGTCCTTCTTGGCGCCGTCGCCGGCGAAGTACTTGCCTTGGAAGCGTGACCAGTAGGTGTCGATGAAGCGCTGGTCGTCGCCCCAGATGGTGCGGAGCATGGCGGGCCAGGGTTCGGTGAGGACGAGGTAGCCGCCGCCTCCGTCGGGGACTTCGTCGGCTTCGTCGTCGACGACGGTCGCGGTGATTCCGGGCAGGGCGCGTTGGGCGGAGCCGGGCTTGGTGTGGGTGACGCCGGGCAGGGGGGAGATCATCATGGCGCCGGTCTCGGTCTGCCACCAGGTGTCGACGATGGGGGTGCGGTCGGCGCCGATGTGTTTGCGGTACCAGATCCAGGCTTCGGGGTTGATGGGTTCGCCGACGGAGCCGAGGATGCGCAGGGAGGTCAGGTCGAACTTGGCGGGGATGTCGTCGCCCCACTTCATGAAGGTGCGGATGGCGGTGGGTGCGGTGTAGAGGAGGGTGACTGCGTACTTCTGGACGATTTCCCAGAAGCGGCCCTGGTGGGGGGTGTCGGGGGTGCCCTCGTACATGACCTGGGTGGCGCCGTTGGCGAGGGGGCCGTAGACGATGTAGGAGTGTCCGGTGACCCAGCCGACGTCGGCGGTGCACCAGTAGACGTCGGTTTCCGGTTTGAGGTCGAAGACCGCGTGGTGGGTGTAGGCGGCCTGGGTGAGGTAGCCGCCGGAGGTGTGCAGGATGCCCTTGGGTTTTCCGGTGGTGCCGGAGGTGTAGAGGATGAACAGCGGGTGTTCGGCGTCGAAGGCTTCGGGGGTGTGCTGGGCGGGCTGGCGGTCGACGGTCTCGTGCCACCACTTGTCGCGGTCGTCGTTCCAGGTGACGTCCTGGCCGGTGCGGCGGACGACGAGGACGTGTTCGACGGTGCCGGCGCGTTCGGCGGCCTCGTCGACGGCGGGTTTGAGGGCGGAGGGTTTGCCGCGTCGGTAGCCGCCGTCGGAGGTGATGACGACGCGTGCGTCGGCGTCCTGGATGCGGGTGGCGAGTGCGTCGGCGGAGAAGCCGCCGAAGACCACGGAGTGGGTGGCGCCGATGCGGGCGCAGGCGAGCATGGCGATGGCGGTCTCGGGGATCATCGGCATGTAGACGGCGACTCGGTCGCCTTTGCGTACGCCCAGTTCGAGGAGGGCGTTGGCGGCGCGGGAGACTTCGTCCTTGAGTTCGGTGTAGGTGAGGGCGCGGCTGTCGCCGGGCTCGCCTTCGAAGTGGAGGGCGACGCGGTCGCCGTTGCCGGCTTCGACGTGGCGGTCGACGCAGTTGTAGGCGACGTTGAGTCGGCCGTCCTGGAACCATTTCGCGAAGGGCGGGTTGGACCAGTCCAGTGTCTCGGTCGGTTCCACGGCCCAGCTCAGCCGGCCGGCCTGCTCGGCCCAGAAGCCGAGCCTGTCAGCCTTGGCCTGTTCGTACGCCTCCGCCGTGACGTTGGCGTCCGCGGCCAGGTCGGCGGGCGGCGCGAAGCGCCGCTCCTC
>NZ_JBJZOJ010000132.1:0-1914 GCF_047200655.1 Streptomyces sp. MS06 | reverse complement strand
CGTGGATCCGGTGGATGTGGGCTACTCGCTGGCCGTGTCCCGGGCCGCGCTGGAGCAGCGGGCCGTGGTGATCGGCTCCGATCGTGCGGAGTTGCTGGCGGGGCTGGACGCGCTGGCCGCGGGAGAGGCTCCGGCCGGTGTGGGCGGTGTGGTCACTGGTCGGGCGCGTCCGGGTGGTCGCTGCGCGGTGTTGTTCACCGGGCAGGGCAGCCAGCGGCTCGGTATGGGCCGGGAGCTGTATGCCGCGTTCCCCGTGTTCGCGTCCGCGTTCGACGCGGTCTGCGAGGTGCTGGACGGCCTGCTGGAGCGCCCGCTGCGGGACGTGGTGTGGGGTGGGGACGCGGATGCGGGTGTGCTGGAGCGGACGGCGTTCGCTCAGCCGGCGCTGTTCGCCATCGAGACCGCTCTGTTTCGGTTGTTGGAGTCGTGGGGTGTGCGGCCTGATGTGGTGGCCGGGCATTCGATCGGTGAGGTGACGGCGGCCCATGTCGCGGGCGTGCTGTCACTGCAGGATGCGGGTCGGCTGGTCGCGGCGCGTGGCCGGTTGATGGACGCCCTGCCCGCCGGTGGGGCGATGGTCGCGGTCGAGGCAACCGAGGACGAAATACAACCGCTGCTGGTCGGGGAGGTGGGTGTTGCGGCGGTCAACGGTCCGGCCTCGGTGGTGGTGTCGGGTGCCGAGGCCGGGGTGGAGGCGGTGGCTTCCCACTTCGAAGGGGTGGGGCGGCGTGTGTCCCGGTTGCGGGTCTCGCACGCTTTCCATTCGCCGTTGATGGAGCCGATGCTGGATGACTTCCGCGCGGTAGTCGGGGGGCTGGCGTGGTCGGAGCCGGTGGTGCCGGTGGTGTCGAACGTGACGGGCGCGGTGGCAGGGCCGGGCCTGTTGTCGGATCCGGAGTACTGGGTCGGGCATGTCCGTGAGGCGGTGCGTTTCGCGGACGGGGTGCGTGCGTTGCGGGCCCTGGGAGTGTCGCGGTTCGTGGAGTGCGGCCCGGACGCGGTCCTGACCGGTCTGGCCCGCCAGGTCCTCGACCACGACAACGACGCGGGGGGTGAGCAGGTGGTGTTCGCGTCCATGCTGCGTGGAGGCCGGGCGGAGGACACCACCGCCGTGACCGCCCTGGCCGAACTGTTCGCCTCCGGTGCCGACGTCGACTGGGACGGCTTCTACGCCGGCCGTGACGCCACCCGCACCGACCTGCCCACCTACGCCTTCCAACGCAAGCGCTACTGGGTCGACGCCCAGGCCGGTGCCGGGAACATCGCCTCGGCCGGGCTCGACACCGCCGACCATCCCCTGCTCGGCGCCGCGATCACCCTCGCGGACAACGACGGCATCGTCCTCACCGGACGCCTCTCCCCCCGCACCCAGCCCTGGCTCGCCGACCACGTCATCGGCGAGACCATCCTCTTCCCCGGCACCGGATTCGTGGAACTCGCCCTGCACGCCGCCCACCAGACCGGCTGCACCCACCTCGACGAACTCACCCTCCAGGCACCCCTGCTCCTCCCACCCCAGGGCGCGGCACAACTCCAGGTCGTCGTCGGCGCCCCCGACCCCGACGGAACACGCACCCTCACCATCCACTCACGCACCACGGAAGCAAGCCCGCAAACCTCCGCCCCCTGGCTGCTCCACGCCCAGGGCACGATCAGCACGACCGCCCTCACCGAACCCGCGACCGACCAGAAGGTCTGGCCCCCCACCGGAGCCGAACCACTCCCCGTGGACCACACCTACGACACGCTGCTCAGCCAGGGCTACGCCTACGGACCCGTCTTCCAAGGCCTCAAAGCAGCCTGGCAACACGGCGACGACCTCCTCGCCGAAGTAGCCCTCCCCGAGGAAACATGGGAGGAAGCCGGCCGGTTCGGACTCCACCCCGCACTCCTGGACGCCGCCATGCACACCGC
>NZ_JBJZOJ010000131.1:0-1978 GCF_047200655.1 Streptomyces sp. MS06 | reverse complement strand
TACTCCAGCTGTAGATCGTGATCTTCATGTCTGGGATGCGGCTTGCCGTCGGTAGTGACTGGTGCGTGATCGTGCTTGGTGGCGGCGGCGCCAGTCGGACCAGGCAAGCCGGTGGGCCGCATTGCGGACGGGCCGGACGACGAGCGCGATGAACAGGCGGCAGATCTCGTTGCAGGACAGCGGGATCAGGTCGTCCGGCGTGGGTCGGTGTGTGTGTTCGTCGGCGCGGACGACGGCGAGGAAGGCGTGGGCCAGCATCGCGAGGGTGACCCAGCGGGCCCACGAGGGATAGCGGCGGACCTGGTGCTCGTCCAGCCCGGCCAGTCCCTTCTCAGTTTGGAAGGTTTCCTCCACCCGCCATCTGGAACCTGCGACCTTGACCAGGGTGGCCAGGGAAGTCGGCGTGGTGGAGTGACAGCGGTAGTAGGCGAGTTCACCGGTGCTGCGGTTGCGGCGGATCAGCAGCTGGTGGCGGCCCGGGCCTGCCTCGGCGAGGTCGATGACAGCCCAGTCGTAGAACCGCTGCCCCTTCGCGCCGCGTCCGGCCGAGAGCTTCTGCCAGGCCCGCTTTGGCACCTTCCGCGACAGGGCATCGGCGCGGAACTTGCCTGCGCTGGTGGGCACTTCGGCCGAGCAGGCCACCGCGAGGACATAGCCGATGCCGCGTTCCTCCAGAGCCGTGCGCAGTCCTGGGTTGCCGCCGTAGACCTCGTCCCCGGTGACCCAGCCGACGTGGTGTCCGGCGTCCAGGAACCGTTCGATCATCGTGCGGGCCAGGTCTGGCTTGGTCGCGAAGACGGCGTCCTCGCCGAGTCCGGCTGCCCGGCAGCGGTCCGGGTCGCTTGTCCAGGAGCGCGGGACGTACAGCTCCCGGTCCACCGCCGCGTGTCCGTGCTCGCCGGCGTAGACGAGGTAGACCGCGACCTGGGAGTTCTCGATCCGTCCAGCCGTTCCGGTGTACTGGCGTTGGACCCCGACCGTGCGGGTGCCCTTCTTGACGTCGCCGGTCTCGTCGACAACCAGGACCGCGCCATTGTCATATAGGTGCTCGACGACGTATTCGCGCACGTCATCGCGGACACCATCGGCGTCCCAGACGGCTCGGCACAGCAGATGCTGCATGCCGTGCGGGCTGGTCTCCCCGGCCCATTCCGCGATTGTCCAGCAGTTCTTGCGCGGCAGGTCCGATAGCAATCCCAGCACCAACCGCCTGGCCCGCAGCCGGGGCTCGACCCGGGCGAACCGGCCCGCGATCCGGCCCATGACCACCTCGAACGCCTCCCGCCAACGGACGGGATCTATGCTGTGACCTGCGGCCACCGTCTTTTCGTCAGTCCACACAACTCACGATGATCAACGGTGGTCGCACTCGTCTCCGCGTCGGCCCTGGCCACCGGTGAACTGGCCATACCGTACGGTCAACGGCATGACAGCGCAGGATTCGAAGGCCCCGAAGCCTCGGGTGCAGTTGGTTATTGGCATCGTCCGCCAAGGCGACGAAATTCTGCTTGTGCGAGAGAGCCTCGGCGCCGATGGTGAGATGCTCTGGTCGCTGCCTGGCGGCGGGGTCGAGGACGGCGAGCTCATGCACGAAGCTCTCCGGCGCGAGTTGCAGGAGGAGACCGGGCTGCTGGTGGGCGACCCGGTGCGGACCGCGTTCCTCATGCACATCGATTCCGAGCAGCACCCTTCGGCGTTGGCTGCCGCCTTCGAGATCGACGAGTGGTCGGGGGCCGTCGCGCCACAGGACGACGACATCAAACAGGCCGCCTTCTTCCCCCTGCCCGACGCTCTGAAGCTGCTCGGTGAGCTGGACAGCGCAACCCAGCGGGAGCCCATCGTCGGCTATCTGACCGGGGCCATCGCACCAGGGACCACCTGGCTGTACCGCAACCGAGGTATGGACGAGACGCTCGTCGCCCGGTGGTGACGCCAGACAGTGGTCACCACATGAAGATCACGATCTACAGCTGCAGTA
>NZ_JBJZOJ010000130.1:0-2195 GCF_047200655.1 Streptomyces sp. MS06 | reverse complement strand
CGCACGATTGAGGCTCCCTCCTTGAAACAAGCCGAGTTTAGGGACTGCCGACACGGCACTTCGACCCGTCCCCAGTGGTGAGCTTGCCCACACGGAGCGTGAAACGGAGCGCGCTCGACCCGCGAAATCCCTTGTCGCACCGGTGGCACGCAGGACTCCTCCCCGAAACACTAGCCTGGTCCTGTGGACAAGGTCTCTGTGAGAGCGTGCTGCGGGCCACTCCGTTTCTTTGTGGAGTCCCTACGAATGGCCCAACGAACCTTTGCTCCGCGCAGAACTCTTGTCCCCGGGTTTACTCGTTAGTAGCGTTCGCGATGTCTCGAACGTACTTGGGGTAACACCAGCCCGGGGTGGGCTGCGTCGGAGAGTGGGTGGCGAGCGTGGTGCGCAGACCGGTGGCGTGGGTCGTGGCGGTCCTGCTCTTCGCCGAGGCGGTCGGCATCGCGGCGGTCAACTGGTTCCTGGGAACGGTGGTCGACCGTCAGGACATGTCGCTCGCGGGCCTGGACCCGGACGTGATGGCGAACTCCTCGAAGATCGCGGGGATCCTGTTCGGCCTCTACCTCGCTCTGTGCGGCCTGGTCGCGCTGCTGGTCGCGGTGCGCGACCGGGCCCCCGCCGGCCTCGGCCGGGTCCTGCTGGTCAGCGCGGCCGTGGTGCACGGACTGCTGGGCGCGTTCGCCTGGGGGCTGATGGGCCGCTCGGCCTTCCTGTTCATGCGCGACGTCCTCGACCCTCCGTCCGCCGGCGGCGGGGGTGATGGCGCCGAGAGCGGCCGGGTCCCCGGCCCCGACCCTTCGGACAGCGCGGTCGAAGGCGGCCCGGTCGAAGGCGGCGAAGCTGAAGGCGGCGGAGTCGAGGACGGCGGAGTCGGAACCGCGCCGGCAGGCGCCGTCGGAGCCGATGCGGCCGGGGCCGGGGCCGGGGCCGACGGGTCTTCCGGGCGCGGTGGGGCGCACGCCCCGGAGCCGTCCGAGGGCGACGGCCGGGACGGTGCACGGGTCACGCCTCCGGCGGCGCCCACAACTCGGTGATCCCGACCCCGAGGTCCGCCAGCAGTCGGCGGACCAGGGGCAGGCTGATCCCGATCACGTTGCCGTGGTCGCCCTCGATGCCGTCGATGAACGGGGCCGAGCGGCCGTCCAGCGTGAACGCGCCGGCCACGTGCAGCGGTTCGCCGGAAGTGACGTAGGCGGCGATCTCCTCGTCACTGGGCTCGCCGAAGTGGACCACGGTGGACGCGATGGCGGAGGCGTACCGCCCGCTGACGGTGTCGTAGACGCAGTGGCCGGTCTGGAGCGTGCCGGCGCGCCCGCGCATCGCCTTCCAGCGTGCCGTGGCCTCCTCGGCGTCGGCCGGCTTGCCCAGGGCCGCGCCGTCCAGGTCGAGCACCGAGTCGCAGCCGATCACGATCGAGCCCTTGACCTCGGGGCGTGCGGCCACCACGGACGCCTTCGCCTCGGCGAGGGCCAGCGCGAGCTCGGCGGGGGTGGGGGCGGAGACGGCGTCCTCGTCGACCCCGCTGACGATCACCTCGGGTTCCAGCCCGGCCTGGCGGAGCAGCCCCAGCCGGGCGGGTGAGGCGGAGGCGAGCACGAGGCGGCGGCGCGGCTGATCAGTCATGCCGAAAGGGTATCCGCGCTCCGGCGGCCCTCACCTCAGCCCGATGACGATCATCACGAGCACCATGGCCAGCGCCATGAGAACGCCCAGCCGCCGCAACATCTGCTGCGTGGCGCGCAGTTCCTCGGGCGGCTCGTTCTCGGGATCGGACCACAGCATGCGTCCAGCCTGCGCCCGGCGCCGCACGGGCGCCTGAGTACGCGTACTCAAATGGAGCCGGCCGTACCCCTCGGTGGAGTACTGCCCGGAGCGACGCCCGCCACTCCACCGGCCCGCGACCGCACCCGGATCCGAGCGCACGCGAACGCACCCGCGACCCCACCCCGGACCGACCCGGACCGACCCGGTACCGGGTCCGCGGGGGAGGCCGCTCACCCGGGCCAGTACGTCCGGTTCCAGGAAGTCGGGCCGGGGTGGGGCAGACGGCGGGCGGCGATGCGCGAGGGGTCCGACCACGAGTCCCGCGGGGTGGGTTGGCCGGTGGTGGGGGTGGTGGCGGCTGCTGCTGCGCGGGCGTGGACGACGGTGAGGGCTGCGGCGAGTTCCTCGGGGGTGGGGTTGCCGCGTAGGAC
>NZ_JBJZOJ010000129.1:0-2738 GCF_047200655.1 Streptomyces sp. MS06 | reverse complement strand
CGCCGCAGCCCGGACGAGCGGCAGACCGACTGGTGACGTCAGCTTGAGAAGTTGCGGCAGGCAGCGGATTCCTCGGGTGGGCTGCGTTCCCCACGGGGTGCCGAGCCACTTCCACCACGCTAACGTCTTACCTCCGCAGTTCCGCGCCTACCGTAAAGCCGCTGTCGATGTCAGGGGTGTGTTCTAACCTCGGCTCATGCCACAACGTCGTACCGCCGTCCCTGCAGAGACCAAGCGTGCTGTTCTCGTTGAAGCGGGCCATCGCTGCGCAATCCCAACATGCCGCGTAGGGACCACCGAGATTGCGCACATCAAACCGTGGCGGCAGGTACGGGAGCACGTCTTCGAAAACCTGATCGCCCTGTGCCCCACGTGTCACACTCGGTTCGACAAGGGTGAGATCGACCGAAAAGCGATGCAACAGTACAAGGCCAACCTTGGCGTGATCAACGGTCGGTACGGCGAGATCGAGCGGCGGGTTCTAACCCTCTTCGCAGAGAATCCCAGCATCAAGTCGATCCCTATGCCATCAGCGTCGGACGTCATGATGTTGCATCTCGTCAAAGACGGCATGTTCGTACGGGGATTGGGGCCGAGCTTGGCTCTCCTGATCCCGAACGGAAGCAATGCTGAGATTGACTTTGCCGGGGGCACGCAGGAGTTCTACACAATCACAGAGAAGGGCCGCGATCTAGTCCAACGTCTTACGAATGCTCGCGCCTTGTTATGAGACGGTTGGCCGGTCAGCGGCTGAACTGCTGCGCTTCCAAGGATGGCAAACACTGCGGTTAGCCTGCGTGGAATTATCCGAATCCCCGCTACGGCACGTGAGGGCATCTCTTCTGCTGGGTGTAGCCGCCGGGGACGCCCGTGCTGACAGAGTCCCAGAACGGCTTGGCCTGGCGGAAGTGCCCGCCCGCTGTGTGCCATCGGAGTCCGGGGTAGGTGTGGCGTAATGACCGGAGAGCGGCTGGGGCAAGGCCGCAGCGCTTGTAGCCGTCGTATGAGTAGGGCGATTCGACCCAACCGATCTTGCATAGGTCGCAGATCACGTACTCGATCTCGAACGCCAGATTGGATTTGAAGTAGGCAGCCCGAATGCGCCAGCCAGTTCGCTCGTAGTGGCCAGCCGGCCGGTCGACCCAAGGTCTCGGCGGAGTGCCGCCCCGGTTGAACTCGTAGGCCTCTGGGGATGCCCATCGGCGGAGCCGGTCGCGCCAGGTCGGCTTGTCAGGCCACGTTCGTACCCAGTGCACGTGGTCGGCGAGCTGTGCTACGGCACGGATCGCCGCTTCCTCTGCCATGAGGCTCCCCTTCCGAGTTGTCCATACATAGGTGAAGCGGTTCGCGCCCCGACCTGACCCTCAGTGGCGCGTCCAACATGCCTGCCAACTGTGTTGGTGGGGTTTGAGCTGTGTGCGGGGGTGTCCACCTGCGTTGATGGGTAGCTGATTGACGACGTGGGGACGGCTGAGGTTCTCGCCAGCTAATCCACAACTGCGCCACTTCGACTGGATCGGGCGATCCAGCTCCTAAGAATCTCCTGATTTTTCCACCGGATCCTTTCCGAAAAATGCGCGGAATTTCTCAGCAGTATCAATTTCCTTCACGCAACGCTCTACATATGCCTGTGTGAAAACGTAATTGTCGTGCGCGGCGTTATACAGGCAGTACCGGCCGTCGGTGCGTTCCTTACTCGGGTCAGTCGTCGGCGGACGCACGCCGTGCTTCTGCCACATCTGAGTGAAATGGTACTGTTGAAAAACGTATGGGAGGCGCGCTGCGATTTCTGCACGCGCTCTGGATGGCGTGAGCGCATCCTTCAAGTAGATGTCGCGCTGCTTCTCGGTAACGATGACAGTGCCTGTCCGGCTTCGGTTGGTCAGATCCTGGCGCTCTTCGTCAGTCAGGCTGTCCGCCCTCAAGAACGTAACTGCTAGATCGGCTTCACTCTTTGGCCCTTTAAGTGGCGTCAAGAGCACTCGATACTCGTAGCGTTCACTCTCCTTCACCGAGTCAGTCAGATCTGCTTCGAAGCGCGTAATGTACGTTTTTACCTTTGCTGGAAGTTTCTTCCTGAGCTTTAGTTGTTCATCTACCCCCTCCGGTGTCAGAGATTGAACGAATAGAGGAAATCGGAGCTCGCTGGATAGGCTGCTATCGTCACCGAACCTCGCGGTCAGTTCGGCCTCGTAGTTGATTACTAGCGCGTGGGCGCGGGCACCCGTCGCAACGATTAGTGACTTCTGAAACCTGTGCTCGATTTTGTTGCGAATCCCAACGAAGAACTCGATGTTCTTACGAACTGGGTCGGTTTCGGAGTATGCCTCTTCGGCGCAGCGCAACAGCTCCCAGGTCTTCGTGTCCCCGTCCTTAGTTTTGAGAGGCCGCCCATCCTTACCCTTGTAGGTGAAGTCGATCCCCTGTTTTTCGAAGTCGGCGTGCAGGAGGTTTTGCCAGGCAATGTGCATATGAACGACAAAGTCGAGGTAACTACCCTTGTCGCCTGGCCTGTTGTAGAAGTCAATTGCGATACATGCCTGCCTGCGTGACTCTTGCAGGATGTGCCACCACCGGGGGCGAGGGGGCATTCTGACCCTCCGATCATGCTGTACTCGGATGTAAGATCGTATCCTTGACCTTCGTCACAGCAACCGATTTGGCTGCGGGCTGTTTACGGAGCAGGGCGACCGCCGGCCTGGTCAGGATGAGGCTTGCCAGCCACGAATGACTACCAA
>NZ_JBJZOJ010000128.1:0-3186 GCF_047200655.1 Streptomyces sp. MS06 | reverse complement strand
GTGACGCATCGCCATGACCATCTTGATGATCCCCGCAACACCCGCCGCAGCCTGCGTATGACCCATGTTCGACTTGATCGAACCCAGCCACAGCGGAAGATCGGCCGGCCGGTCCTGGCCATACGTGGCGAGCAGCGCCTGCGCCTCGATCGGGTCACCCAGCGTCGTCCCTGTCCCGTGTGCCTCCACCACGTCCACCTCGGCCGAGGAGACCCCGGCGCCGGCCAGCGCCGCGCGGATCACCCGCTGCTGGGAGGGGCCGTTGGGGGCGGTCAGGCCGTTGGACGCCCCGTCCTGGTTGATGGCACTGCCCCGGATCACCGCGAGCACCGGGTGGCCGTTGCGACGCGCGTCCGACAGACGCTCCACCAGGAGCATGCCCGCGCCCTCGGCCCAGCCGACGCCGTCGGCCGATTCGGAGAAGGACTTGCAGCGGCCGTCCTTCGCGAGCCCGCGCTGGGTGCCGAAGTAGACGAACACCTCGGGCGTCGACATCACCGCGACACCGCCCACCAGGGCCAGGGAGCACTCACCCGAGCGCAGCGCCTGCACGGCCAGGTGCAGCGCGACCAGCGACGACGAGCAGGCCGTGTCCACCGTCACCGCGGGGCCCTCCAGGCCCAGCGTGTAGGCGACCCGGCCGGAGACGATGGAACCGGCGGCACTGCTGTAGGGGTAGTCGTGGTACATCACACCGGCGAAGACGCCGGTGCGGCTGCCCCTGAGGGCCAGCGGGTCGACGCCCGCCCGCTCGCACGCCTCCCAGGCGGTCTCCAGCAGCAGCCGCTGCTGCGGGTCCATCACCAGCGCCTCGTTGGGACTGATCCCGAAGAAGTCCGGGTCGAAGTCAGCCGCGTCGTGCAGGAAACCGGCCTCGCGCGCGTAGGTCTTTCCGGGGGCGCCGGGTTCCGGGTCGAACAACCCGGGATCCCAGCCGCGGTCGGAGGGGAACCCCGACACCGCGTCCGCGCCGTCGGCCACCAGCCTCCACAGGTCCTCCGGCGAGGCCACACCGCCGGGGAACCGGCACCCCATCCCCACGATCGCGATCGGTTCCCGCTGGGCGGCCGTCATCGTGCGGTTCTGCCCGCGCAGCCGCTCGGTTTCCTTGAGGGATGCCCGAAGTGCCTCGACTAGCCGCTGGTCGGAGTTGGCCATCTCGGTTCTCCCACTTCCCGTGTCACGTCGTGAATACTGGACAGGCGTCTGGGCGCCGACAGGCGAAGACCGCGTCGCGGAATGTCGGATTGGGGCAAACCGGCGGGATTTCCTCGAAAGCCGGTGGCCGCACTGGTAAACCGGACGGACGAGCGTGCCGGGCGCTGGATGATGGTCGGCGCGAAAAAGGACGGCCTTGTTGAGGCCACCGTAGGGCAGCGGGCAGGCGTCGTAACCCCTAAGAACTCCCCTACGCGACCCGACGTATTCTGCCGCGCCGACGGGCGCGCCTCGGCGCATGCGGGCTGGCGGCGGGGGACGGGTTCGTGACGGTGTCGGGGGAGCCGGGTGGTCGAGTGGTCGACCGGACCTTCGCGGCGGACCCCTAAGTGGGCGTGCCGCCCGTGAATAGGGGGACGGTGTCCGTCTCCTGGAGACGCGGGAACGGTATAACGAAATTCGAGTCGGCGCAGGGCGCGCGCCGCGGGAGAACTACGAGCATTCTCGTAGGTTCCTTCCGCTCTTCCGTGTTACCCGGCAGCTCAGTTGCCTGCTCGGCCAGCGTGGCCGAACCGCCGTCCGTCATGTCACTACAGCAGAATGTCTGGAGGGCCCCATGGGCCGGGTAGAAGGCAAAGTTGTCGTCATCACCGGTGCGGCACGCGGGCAGGGGCGCAGCCACGCCGTGCGCCTGGCCGAGGAAGGCGCCGACATCATCGCGATCGACCTCGGCGAGGACATCGAGGTGGTCGGGTATCCGCTCGGCACCGCCGAGGAACTGGCGGAGACGGCAAGTCTGGTGGAGAAGACGGGCCGCCGGGTGGTGACGAAGCAGGCCGACATCCGTGACCGCGCCGCACTGCGCAAGGCGATCGACGAGGGCGTCGCGGAGCTCGGCCGGCTGGACGTGGTCGTGGCGAACGCCGCCATCGGCCCGGTGGGCGCCGACCGTCCGCTGTCCGCGTTCACCGAGGCCGTCGACGTGAACCTCAGCGGCACGCTGAACACCGTCCACGCGGCGCTGCCGCACCTTCAGGAAGGCGCGTCGATCATCCTGATCGGTTCCGCCGCCGCCTTCTTCGCGTCCTACGGCGGCGACCCGGCCGGCATGGGTCCCGGCGGCATCGGCTACGCGTTCACCAAGCAGATGCTCGGCCACTACGTGAACTGGTTCGCGCCCTTCCTGGCTCCCCGGAGCCTGCGGATCAACGTGGTGCACCCCACCAACGTCAACACGCCGATGCTGCACAACGAGGCCATGTACAAGGTCTTCCGTCCCGACCTGGAGCACCCGGTCGCGCAGGACGCGGAGCCCGGCTTCGGCATGGTGCAGGCCATGCCGATCCCGTACGTCGAGCCGATCGACATCTCCCACGCGGTCACCTACCTCGCCTCCGACGAGTCCCGTTTCGTCACCGGCACCCAGATGCGGGTGGACGGCGGCGCGGTCGTCCAGAACGGCAAGTGAGGCGTGAGTTCGCCGAACCGCCGCCAGGGCGGTCCCCGCACCCCGTGAAGGAGGCAGCCGGATGACGCACACGTCCACCAGGGCGCCTCTGAGTGAAGAGCTGTCGGGGCGGTTCCGGGAGGCGATGGCCTCGTACCCGAGCGGTGTGACCCTCGTGACGACCACCGACGAACAGGGCGTCTGGCGGGGCTTCACGGCCACGTCGTTCTGCTCGCTGTCCGTGGCTCCGCCGCTGGTCCTCGTCTGCCTGGCGAAGACCGCGCAGTGCCACGCCGCGTTCCAGACGGCCGGTTCGTGGGTGGTGCAGGTGCTGCCGTCCCGGCGCGCGGACCTGGCCACGCGGTTCGCCACCCGAGGGGCGGACAAGTTCGGCCAGGGGGAATTCGAGGCGAACGCGCAGGGCCATCCGGTGTTCGAGGAGGCTGCCGCCGTGCTGGAGTGCGACGCCTACGTTCGCCACGACGTCGCGGATCACACGATCCTCGTCGGCCGGGTACGGGACGTACGGCTGCGCGACGATCCCCCGGCGGTCTACTTCCGCCGGGGGTTCCACGCGCTCG
>NZ_JBJZOJ010000127.1:0-3271 GCF_047200655.1 Streptomyces sp. MS06 | reverse complement strand
TCACGATCTGACGCGTGATCTGGATCTGTCGGCGTTCGTGTTGTTCTCCTCGGCGGGTGGTCTGGTGCTGGCCGCGGGGCAGGCGAACTACGCGGCGGCCAACACCTTCCTCGACGCTCTCGCCGTCCACCGCCAGGCCCAGGGCCTGCCCGCCACGTCTCTTGCCTGGGGTTTGTGGGGGGCGGAGACGGGGTTGGGCGGTGCTTCTTCGCAGGCGGATGCGGAGGTGCGGATGGCTCGTCTGGGCCTGCCCGCCCTGCCGGTGACCGAAGCACTCGACCTGCTGGATGCGGCTGTGGTCCGGACGGACCAGCCCGTCCAGGTCCCCCTGCGCGTCGACGCGACCGCCCTCGCCGCACGCAGCGACGAACTCCCCGCCCTGCTCAAGGGCATGGTCAGGCCCCGCCTCCGGCAGGCCGTGGGAACGCATGCCGAGGCGGGCTCGCTGCAGAAACGGCTGGCCGGCCTCTCCGCCGCCGACCGTCGACGGGCCCTGATGGACGTCGTACGGGGTGAGGTCGCCGGAGTCCTGGGCTATGCGTCGGAAGACGCCGTGGAACCCGACCGCGCCTTCAAGGACCTCGGATTCGACTCCCTGACCGCCGTCGAACTGCGCAACCGGCTCAACGCAGCCACCGCGCTACGGCTGCCCGCCACCCTCGTCTTCGACTATCCGAGCGCGGAGGCGGTGGTCGACTATGTCGACGCCGCCCTGGGCGGAAAGGCCGGCACCCAGGCGGCGGCCCCCGTCCCGACCGCACGGCGATCGCTGGACGACGACCCGATCGCGATCGTGGGGATGGGGTGCCGGTTCCCCGGCGGTGTGGCCTCGCCGGAGGACCTGTGGCGGCTGGTGGCCGACGGGGTGGACGCGGTGTCGGGGTTCCCGTCCGACCGCGGCTGGGATCCGGGCGTGTTCGCCCCGGAACCCGGCACCCCCGGGAAGACCTATGCGCGCGAGGGCGGTTTCCTCTACGACGCGGCTGACTTCGACCCGGACTTCTTCGGGATCAGCCCGAACGAGGCGCTGGTGATGGACCCGCAGCAGCGGCTGCTGCTGGAGACCGCCTGGGAGGCCTTCGAGCGGGCGGGCATCGACCCCGGTCCGCTCAAGGGAAGTGCCACGGGAGTCTTCGCAGGTGTGATGTACCACGACTACGGCCTCGGCGAGGAGGCCGCCACCACCAGCGGTGGCAGCCTGGTCTCCGGCCGGGTCGCCTACACGCTGGGCCTGGAGGGCCCCGCGGTGACGGTGGACACGGCCTGCTCGTCGTCGCTGGTCGCGCTGCACCTGGCCGTGCAGGCGCTGCGTTCGGGTGAGTGCTCCCTGGCCCTCGCGGGCGGTGTCGCGGTGATGTCGACGCCGGGCATGTTCGTCGAGTTCAGTCGGCAGCGCGGACTCGCGGCCAACGGCCGCTGCAAGTCCTTCGCAGAGGTGGCCGACGGCGTCGGCTGGGCCGAGGGCGCGGGCATGCTCCTGGTGGAGCGGCTGTCGGACGCGCGTCGCAACGGCCACCCGGTGCTCGCGGTGGTCCGGGGCAGTGCCATCAACCAGGACGGCGCGTCCAACGGCCTGACCGCCCCCAACGGCCCCTCCCAGCAGCGGGTGATCCGCGCGGCGCTGGCCGGCGCGGGGGTCTCCTCGGCCGAGGTGGACGTGGTGGAGGCACACGGTACGGGGACGACGCTGGGTGACCCGATCGAGGCGCAGGCGCTGATCGCCACGTACGGCCAGGAGCGCCCGGCCGACCTACCGCTGTGGCTGGGTTCGATCAAGTCGAACATGGGTCACGCGCAGGCGGCGGCCGGTGTGGGTGGCCTGATCAAGATGGTCATGGCGATGCGTCACGGTGTGATGCCCAGGACCCTGCACGTCGACGAGCCGTCCACGCAGGTCGACTGGTCGGACGGCACCGTGCGGCTGCTGACGGAAGAGCGGCTGTGGCCGCGGACGGACCACCCGCGGCGGGCCGCCGTCTCCTCCTTCGGCATCAGTGGGACGAACGCGCACGTGATCGTGGAGGAGGCCGAGCCGCTGGAGAGTGCTGGGTCTGGTGGGTCTGCTGGGTCTGTTGGGGCTGCTGGTGGTGTGGTGCCGGTGGTGGGTTCGTCGGTGGTGCCGTGGGTGGTGTCGGCGCGTGGTGTGGCGGGGTCGGTGGGTGCGCAGGCGTCGCGGTTGGCGTCGTGGGTGCGGGAGCGTCCGGATGCGGATGTGGATCCGGTGGATGTGGGCTATTCGCTGGCCGTGTCGCGGGCCGCGCTGGAGCAGCGGGCCGTGGTGATCGGCTCCGATCGCGAGGAGTTGCTGGCGGGGTTGGATGCGTTGGCCGCGGGAGAGACCGCGGCCGGTGTGGGCGGTGTGGGCGGTGTGGTCACTGGTCGGGCGCGTCCGGGTGGTCGCTGCGCGGTGTTGTTCACCGGGCAGGGCAGCCAGCGGCTCGGGATGGGCCGGGAGCTGTATGCCGCGTTCCCCGTGTTCGCGTCCGCGTTCGACGCGGTGTGTGAGGTGCTGGACGGGTTGTTGGAGCGCCCGTTGCGGGACGTGGTGTGGGGTGGGGACGCGGATGCGGGTGTGCTGGAGCGGACGGCGTTCGCTCAGCCGGCGCTGTTCGCCGTGGAGACCGCCTTGTTCCGCCTGCTGGAGTCGTGGGGTGTGCGGCCTGATGTGGTGGCCGGGCATTCGATCGGTGAGGTGACGGCGGCCCATGTCGCGGGCGTGCTGTCGCTTGAGGACGCCGGTCGGCTGGTTGCGGCGCGTGGCCGGTTGATGGACGCCCTGCCCGCCGGTGGGGCGATGCTCGCGGTCGAGGCGACCGAGGACGAGGTACAACCGCTGCTTGCTGGGGAGGTGGGTGTCGCCGCGGTCAACGGTCCGGCCTCGGTGGTGGTGTCGGGTGCCGAAGCCGGGGTGGAGGCGGTGGCCTCCCACTTCGAAGGGATGGGCCGGCGTGTGTCCCGGTTGCGGGTCTCGCACGCCTTCCACTCGCCGTTGATGGAGCCGATGCTGGATGACTTCCGCGCGGTGGTCGGGGGGCTGGCGTGGTCGGAGCCGGTGGTGCCGGTGGTGTCGAACGTGACGGGTGCGGTGGCAGGGCCGGGCTTGTTGTCGGATCCGGAGTACTGGGTCGGGCATGTCCGTGAGGCGGTGCGTTTCGCGGACGGGGTGCGTGCGTTGCGGACCCTGGGGGTGTCGCGGTTCGTGGAGTGCGGCCCGGACGCGGTCCTGACCGGTCTGGCTCGCCAGGTCCTCGACCACGACAACGACGCGGGT
>NZ_JBJZOJ010000126.1:0-3582 GCF_047200655.1 Streptomyces sp. MS06 | reverse complement strand
GGGTTTGTTGGCTCCTTCTCCTGTACTCGGGGTTCTCCGGAGGGCGATTCCGGGCCGCGACCCGTCAAGGGGTGCGGCCGGCCAGCCCCGACAGCGATTCCCACAGCGTTCCGGGAGTGGAGAAGTTCTCCATGGTGAGAGCGTCGTCCACGAAACGCACGTCGTAGGCGCTTTCCAGCGCGGCCATCAGATCCACCGTGCCGAGCGAATCAAGCCCCAGGTCCCGAAGAGCGGCCGATGAATCCAGGGCCTCTCCGTCTCCGAGGAACGGAAGATGTTTCCGCAGGGTCTCCTCGAACTTCTCGTCCCACATTTTCAATCCTTCCCCAGGGATTTGGGTCATCGCGTCGAATATATTCCCGGAAGGGCTCCGGTATCAGCCCCGTCACCCCCTAAAAGACCGGTGAAGCCCCTTATTCGGAGAAAGCATGTTGAAGAAGATCGAGGACGCGCTGCACGCGCGGTTCCTGCGCGGGCTCGCCGTCGCCGGGCGGCGCCCGGCACTCCGCACCGGAACGCGGACCTTCACCTATGAGGAGGTCCACGACCTCGCCCTGCAGTGGGCCGGCTCGCTGCTGGCCGACCCGGCCGGCCCCCCTCGGGCCGTAGGGGTCCTGGCGGCCAAGGGCATCGAGGCGTACGCCGGAATCCTCGCCGGCCTCTACACCGGGGCCACGGTGGTACCCCTGCACCCCTCGTTCCCCGCGGGCCGCACCCGGAGCATGCTGCGGGACGCGGGCGTCTCGGCGGTGCTGGCCGACGACACCGGGCTCACCGCCCTGGCCGAGGCGCTGGGCCCCGACCCCGCGCTGCCGGTGCTCGCACCGCACAGCGCCGCGGGGGACGGCGGCTTCCGCCGCATCACCGTCCACGGCCGCGACGCCCTGGCCGAGCCGCGACCCGTCTCACCCGACGACCGCGCCTACATCCTGTTCACCTCGGGCTCGACCGGCCGCCCCAAGGGCGTGCCCATCTCCCACGGCAGCACCACGCACTACTTCCGGCTCATGGACGCCCGGTACGACTTCGGCGCGGACGACGTCTTCTCGCAGACCTTCGACGTCAACTTCGACTGCGCGATGTTCGACATGTTCTGTGCGTGGGGCGCCGGCGGCAGCATCCACCCGGTGCCGCTGCAGGCCTTCCGCGACCTGCCTGGCTTCGTCGCCGAGCGCCGGATGACCGTGTGGTTCTCCACGCCCAGCACCGTCTCCCTGATCCGCCGGACCGGCGGTCTCGCCCCGGGCGCCCTCGCCTCGCTGCGCTGGAGTCTGTTCGCGGGGGAGGCGCTGCGCGAGAGCGACGCCGCGGACTGGCAGGCGGCCGCACCCGCCGCCACCCTGGAGAACATCTACGGGCCGACGGAGCTCACCGTCACGGTCACCGGCCACCGCTGGTCGCCCGAGACCTCCCCGGAGCTCTGCGTCAACGGCCTGGTGCCCATCGGCGCGGTCCACGAGGGACACGACCACCTGCTGCTCGACGAGGACGACAGGCCTACCGGCCACGAGGGCGAACTGGTCATCACCGGACCGCAGATGACGTCCGGGTACCTCGACCCCGAACACGACCGCGGGCGCTTCCTGCGGCACGGGGGACGCACCTGGTACCGCACCGGCGACCGGGTACGGCGGCTGGACAACGGGGAGTTGATCTACCTCGGCCGCCTCGACTCGCAGGTGCAGATCCAGGGCTGGCGGGTGGAGCTCGCCGAGGTCGAGCACGCCGTCCGGTCCTGCGAGGGCGTCCAGGACGCCGTCGCCGTCACCCGGACCAACGACGCCGGCATCGAACTGGTGATCTTCTACACGGGCGTGGAGACCTCTCCGGCGGCGCTCGCCGGCCGGCTGCGGGAACTGCTGCCCCAGGGCATGGTCCCCAAGCACTACCGGCACGTCGACGCCTTCCCCCTCAACTCCAACCGCAAGGTCGACCGGAAGCGGCTGCGCGTCGAGGCGTCCCGGCCGCTCGGCGTCCCGTCCTGACCCCCGTCCCCCCGCCCACTCCGCCCACCCCGGTCCCCCCGTACCCCCGTCACATCGTCAACCGCCATACCGCCGTCGTCACGTCGGCGACCCGCTCACCGCAACGGAACAGGAGAAGACCATGTCCGACAGCATCTCCGGCGGCACCGAGGCGAACTTCGCCGAGGTCATCACCGGGCACGCCGACGCCCTGCACCCCGAGGGGTTCGACTGGGACCCCAACCGCGGGGCGTTCCTGGTCAGTTCGACGCGACACGGCACCGCGTCGATCGTCGACGGCAGCGGCCGTATCACGCCCCTGGTGACCGACCCGGACCCGCGGATCGTGTCGACCGTCGGCATCACCGTCGACCTGCCGCGCAACCGTCTGCTGCTCGGCTACCACGACCTCGGCATCGGTGCCCGCTCCACCCCGGAGACCAACCTCAAGGAATCCGGGATGGCCGTCTACGACCTCACCACGGGTGAGGAGCAGTTCCTGGTCGACCTCGCCCTCGGCCCCGAGCCCATGCACGCCGCCGACCGCGTAGCCCTCGCCGAGGACGGCACCGCCTACGTCAGCGACCCGGCGGCGAACAAGATCTACCGGGTTTCGGTCGAGGGCAAGGCCGAGGTGCTCGTGGACAGCCAGGCCCTGTCGCCGGGCTGGGAGCTGGGCACCGGCGCGGGAGTGATCGGCATCCGCGTCCACCCGGCCGGCTATCTGCTGGCCATGCACTACTCCACGGGTCTGCTGGCCCGGGTCTCCGCCGACACCGGCGAGGTCCACCAGGTCGAGTTGGAGGGCGGCCCGATCCTGGGCGGCGACGCCTTCGCGCTGCGCGCCGACGGCACCATGGTGGTCGTCAGCAACAAGCTCGCCAACGAGAACGGCGAGGACGCGGTGACGGTCCTCAGCCCCGTGGACGGAGACTGGTCCGCGGCCAAGACGGTCCACCACCAGCCCTGGGCCGAGCAGAACCCGACGGACGTGCTGCCCACCCCGCACGGCGACTACGTGCTCAGCGGCCGCCCGGAGTACCTCTTCCGCGGCGAGACGGCTGACGACTTCGTACTGCGGCGCATCTGACCGCCCGCCGCCTGCGTCCCCATGCAGTCCGGCCGGACCCGCCAAGGGTCCGGCCGGACTGCGCCGTCATGAGAACGGGCCCCGCACACCACCGCACCGGATCACAGGTCTGCCGAAGGAGTTCGCGGCGGGTGCACGGCAGGTGTGCCCGGCGCGGAGTTCGCAGCGGGGGCTTTCTGCACGGTCCCGCTGCTGCGGCGCCCGCGGTGGTGCGGCGTCCGCCGGTGCTGCGGCGTCGTCCGCAGCGTGGGGCGTGCGCCCACGGCCTCCGGCGCGCGGCCGCCCCGCGCGGGAGCCGCCCTGCAAGGGAGCCGCCCTGCGCGGTCCGCGGGCCTCTCCTGGCGGTGACGAGCCCCCTTGGCGCCGGCACGGCGTTGGCGCCGGCCCGAGGCGCCGGCACGGCCGGACCCCGTAACAGGCCCCGTCCCCGCATCGGCGGCGTGTGCGCGTCGGGCCGGCCCCGGCGGCGCGGCCGAGGCCGCGGGCCGGGGCAGGGGCCGGCGGCCGAGGCCGCGGGCCGGGGGCCGA
>NZ_JBJZOJ010000125.1:0-3647 GCF_047200655.1 Streptomyces sp. MS06 | reverse complement strand
AGACCGTCGCCAGCGGAGGCAGCGTGAGCCGGACCGCCCCGTCCTGCGGCTTGACCGGGTCGGGGTTGGTGACGTCACCGCCGCCGTAGCGGGCGGCGTCGGTGTTGAGTACCTCGTGCCAGGCCGGCACCTCGCCGGGCACGGCGAGCCGGTAGTCGTGCCGGACCACCGGGGAGAAGTTCGACACCGCCAGCAGCGGACCGCCCTCGGCGTCGTACCTCAGGAACGCGAAGACGTTGTCGTCGGCCGCGTCGCCGGCCACCCACCGGAACCCGTCCGGCACGGTGTCCCGCTGCCACAGCGCCGGGGTGCGCCGGTAGCGCGTGTTCAGGTCCCGTACCAGGGCGCGCACCCCCTCGTGGTCGCCGGCGGCGCAGTTGCCCGGATCCAGCAGCCACCACTCCGGGCCGTGCTGCTCCGACCACTCCCCTCCCTGTGCGAACTCCTGTCCCATGAACAGCAGTTGCTTGCCCGGATGGGACCACATGAAGCCCAGGTACGCACGGTGGTTGGCGCGCCGCTGCCACCAGTCGCCGGGCATCTTCGACACCAGCGCCTGCTTGCCGTGCACGACCTCGTCGTGGGAGATCGGCAGCACGTAGTTCTCGCTGTAGGCGTACACCATCGAGAACGTCATCTCGTTGTGGTGGTACTTGCGGTGCACCGGCTCCTTGGAGATGTACTGGAGCGAGTCGTGCATCCAGCCCATGTTCCACTTCAGCCCGAAGCCCAGCCCGCCGCAGTCGGTCGGACGGGTCACCCCGTCCCAGGCGGTGGACTCCTCGGCGATGGTCACCACGCCCGGCACCCGGCGGTACAGGGTCGCGTTCATCTCCTGCAGGAACGCCTTCGCCGCCAGGTCCTCGTTGCCGCCGAAGACGTTCGGCGACCAGTCACCGGAGTCCCGCGAGTAGTCGAGGTAGAGCATCGAGGCGACGGCGTCCACCCGCAGCCCGTCGATGTGGAACTCCTCGCACCAGTACACCGCGTTCGCGACCAGGAAGTTGCGCACCTCGGTGCGCCCGTAGTCGAACTCGTAGGTGCCCCAGTCCGGGTGCTCGGCCCGCCGCTCGTCCCCGGGCTCGTACAGCGGCTCCCCGTCGAACCGGGCGAGCGCCCAGTCGTCCTTGGGGAAGTGGGCCGGAACCCAGTCCATGATGACGCCGAGGCCGGCCCGGTGGCAGGCGTCGACGAAGTACCGCAAGTCGTCCGGGCCGCCGAGCCGTGCCGCCGGTGCGTAGAAGCCGGTGACCTGGTAGCCCCAGGAGCCGCTGAACGGGTGGTGGGCGACCGGCATCAGCTCGACGTGGGTGAAGCCCAGGTCCCTGACGTACGCGGGCAGTTCCTCGGCCAGCTCGCGGTAGGAGCTGCCCGGCCGCCAGGACGGCAGGTGCACCTCGTACACCGAGAACGGAGCCTCGTGCACCGGCACGTCCCCCCGGTGCGCCATCCACGCGGCGTCCTGCCACTCGTACCGCGAGGCGGTCACGATGGACGCCGTGTCCGGCGGCACCTCCGCCTGCCGGGCCATCGGGTCGGCCTTGAGGAAGCGGGCGCCGTGCCGGGAGGTGATCTCGTACTTGTAGCGGGTGCCCTCCCCGATGCCGGGCAGGAACAGCTCCCACACCCCGGACGAGCCCAGGGAGCGCATCGGGTACTGCGTGCCGTCCCAGTAGGTGAACTCCCCGGCGACCCGCACCCCCCGCGCGTTGGGCGCCCAGACGGTGAAGCGGGTGCCCGCGACGCCCTGGTGGGTCATCGGCTCGGCTCCCAGCGCCCTCCACAACTGCTCGTGCCGCCCCTCCCGGACGAGGTGCAGGTCGAACTCGCCGAGCGCGGGCAGGAACCGGTACGGGTCCTCCACCTCGTACGCGGCGTCCTCGTACGCAACCCGCAGGGTGTAGGCGGGAACCGACTCCAGCGGCAGCACGGCCGAGAACAGCCCGTCCCCCTCGGAGGCGAGCGGGGCGGGCACACCGTCCACCAGGACGCTCACCGCCCGCGCGAACGGGCGCAGCGTCCGGAACAGGACGCCGCCGGGCACCCGGTGCGCGCCCAGCAGCGCGTGCGGGTCGTGGTGGGCGCCGCCCAGCAGGCGCTCGCGGTCCGCCGGGTCCAGCGGCGGCGCGGGCGCCGCGGCGGGCGGGCTGATCGGCTCGGGCAGCTCGGGGTCTCGCAGGGCCACGGAGTTCAGTCTCCTCTCACGGCGAGACGCTCGATCGCCGCCATGGGTACGGGAAGCCAGGCGGGGCGGTGCCTCGCCTCGTAGAGCACTTCGTAGACAGCCCTGTCCGTCTCGTAGGCCCGCAACAGGGCGTGCTTCTTGCGCGGGTCCCAGCCCGCGCGGCCGGCGTAGCCGGCGCAGTACGCCTCCCGGCAGCGGCTCGCCCACTGCGGGCGCCACGGACGGCGCTGCCGGGCCGCGTAGTCGAAGGAGCGGAGCATGCCGGCGATGTCCCGCACCGGTGAGTGGGCGCTGCGCCGTTCGGACAGCGGCCGGGACGGCTCGCCCTCGAAATCGATGACGAACCACTCACGTCCCGCCCGCAGCACCTGACCGAGGTGCAGGTCGCCGTGGATGCGCTGCGCGGGCGGCCCGGGGTCGCACGCGGCGAGCGCCTCGAAGGCCGCCCGCAGCCCCGGCACGAACGGCCGCAGCGCGGTGACGTGCTGGGCGGCCGCGTCCAGGCGGTCCGACATCGCCGCCGCCGTACGGCCGTTCTCGGCGGGACCGCCGAGCGGGAAGGCCGCGGCCAGCGCCAGGTGCACGTCGGCGGTGGCCTGCCCCAGCGCGTACGCCTCGGCGGTGAAGTCCTCGCCGCGGGCCAGCGCCTGGAGGGCGAGTGCCCAGCCGTCGGACGCGTCGTTCAGGAACGGCTGCAGCACACCGAGGGTCGCGTCCTGCGGCCGGCTGGTACGGAACCAGGCCACCGGGGCGGGCACCCGGCCGCAGCCCTGCTCCGCCAGTGCGACCGGTACCTCCAGATCGGGGTTGACGCCCGGCTGGATGCGCCGGAACACCTTCAGGATGTACGCGTCGCCGTACACCAGCGAGGTGTTCGACTGCTCCGCGTCCAGCAGCCGCGGCGCCAGACCCGCCGGCAGCGGCACCGACGGGTCCGACTCGAACTTCAGCGGGCCGAGCGAGCCCGAGTGCCGCATCCGCTCCAGCAGCAGGTGGGCCGAGCGCGGGTCCTGCAAGGCGTCGTACACGGTCAGCCCGGCCAGCGGCCCGTCCTGCGCCCGCCCGATCAACGCCCGGCCGAGCCGGGGCGAGAGATGCTCCTGCACCCCGAGCAGCAACTGGTAGCAGTCGCCGTCGGCCGGCGGCGTCCCGCCGGGCGCCGGGACGCCCGCGTGGACCGCGGTGTCCGGGGGCGCCGCATGCCCGGTGTGGACGAGCAGGTGGAGGCAGCCCGGGAACAGTTCGGTCATGGAGAGCAGACGCAGGTCCATGACGGGCCGGTCCTTGCCGGCGAACCACCGCTGCCGCGGAAGCCAGTCCCGCAGCAGGTCGGCGAGTGAGCCCAGATGCCGGGAGCCGTCGATGCCGCGCGGCTGGAGGATTGCGGTCTTCTGCATGGTGACGCGTCCTTTCCTCGGCGCACGCTCACAGCCGTCGGCCGATGCGGGAGGCGACTCGGGCC
>NZ_JBJZOJ010000124.1:0-3822 GCF_047200655.1 Streptomyces sp. MS06 | reverse complement strand
CCAGCGCCGCCGCGTAGCGCTCCGGCACGGTCAGCGTGTCGTCCAGCAGCGTCCGGGCCGCCTCGCGCACCAGGGCGCGGACCTCGCCGCGCGGGGCCCGCGCCGCCGCCCGCTCGTACAGCTTCCCGCCCTCCTCCAGGACCAGGCCCGGGTCGATACCGGCCGGGATCTTGACTGCGGCATGGTGGCGCCAGGTGGTCACCGGGTCGCTCCACGCCTCCACCGTGTAGGTCCACCGGCCCACGGCGTCCACCGTCACCTCGGCACCCCACCGGTCGGTGCCCGGCGCCAGTTCGCGCATCGGGGTCCACGCACGCTTGCGGCCCTCGGGATCCTTCAGAACGACGTTGGCCGCAACCGCGTCATGGCCCTCGCGGAACACCGTCGCCGAGATCTCGAAGGTCTCGCCCACGACCGCCTTTGCCGGGCGCCTGCCGCAGTCAACGCGCGGATGGACCTCGCGCACCGGGATGCGTCCGATGGGCCTGGTGGACTTCATGGTGAACCTCCGACGTGCTCGATTCCGGGACAGAACCCGGGTGTTGGATGACCACGCTGCACCGGGAACGGGCTAGTGATCCGCCGGGAAACGCCGACCGGAGCGCGTTCCACTCCTGCGCGCCACGTTTTTCGCCCGGCTCCGCGAACCCTGGCCCCGCAGGGAGGCCTGCGGTCCGGACCGCAGATAGTGCTCGGCGGCCTCCGCGGCCTCGCGTGCACATCGCTTGCCCATGAGTACGCACAGGGTGTATCCGGAGTCCTCGAAGGTGGCCCGCACCGCGCGGTCGGCCGGGGAGACGAGCATGGCCCGCTCCCAGGCGCGGTAACGCTGCAGGTGCCTGGAGACTTCGGCTTTCGCGGGTAGCAGCATGGCGCGGTTCAACCTTCCGGGAGTCGAGAGGTCACATCGCCCGACGGAACGGGCCGGCCGAACGAGCAGAGGTGCGGAATCGTCAAACCTCCCGAGGCCTTCACTTATGGTGCACTCGCGATGACCCAGCGTCCTGTTGGATCTTGGTCGTGGTGCGTTCGTGTTGCACGAATGGCGTAGCGGCCGCAGGGTGGATGTGACTCAGAAGCGATTACCGCTCACGCTTCGTGTTCGGGGTTCCGGCCCGCGGGGCCGGGAGGAGCGGGAGCCTCGCCGGTGAGGAGCCACGACGATGAAGACCGCAGTGCCCTGCTACTACCACCTCGACGTAGAGGTCGGTCCGGAGAGAGTGCTCCAGGTGAGCCGCATCCTGGCCGCCCACCTGAGGTACTGGAACCTCGAGACCGTCGTCGATCCCGTCTGCCGCGGCGTCGAGCTGCTGCTGAGGGCCATCGACGAGCACGCAACGGACAAACTCACGTCGGTCGAGATGTGGTGGAACGGTCAGCACCTCATCACCGCGATCGGTGAGAACGACCACGAACTGCGCCCCGACCGGCAGCTGCGCGGATGCCTGGAACGCATCGCCGCGATGAGCGACGGATGGGGCTGCTGCGCCACCGACACCGGAAGCAAGGTCATCTGGTTCTCCCGGCGAGCCCGGGCCGGTGACCGCGAGCCGCTGGTGGCCACGGCGCCGGCGCCGCTGCTGCGCGAGACCCGCCCGGTGCCCCGGGAGGCACCGGTCGCCGTACTGGCCGGTGCCGCCGCGGGGGCCGCCCGGTGATCGGGAAGCCGCGCGGCAGAGAGGCTGCGGGGGTGCCCGTCTGGAGCGGGCACCCCTACCCGCTGGGCTCCGCCTACGACGGCCAGGGCACGAACTTCGCCCTGTTCAGCGAGGTCGCCGAACACGTGGAGCTGATCCTCGTCGACGACCACGGCGGAGCCCGCACCGTACCCGTGACCGAGGCCGACGGGTTCGTATGGCACTGCTATCTGCCCGGTGTCGGCCCGGGGCAGCGCTACGGGTACCGCGTGCACGGGCCGTGGAACCCCTCGTCCGGTCACCGGTGCAACCCGGCGAAACTGCTCCTCGACCCGTACGCACGCGCGGTGGACGGCCAGATCGACAACCATCCCTCGCTCTACGAGCGGACGGCGGGCGGCCCCGACCCGGCGGACAGCGCGGGGCACACCATGCTGGGCGTGGTCACCGACCCCTACTTCGACTGGGGTGACGACCGCCCGCCGCGCCGCGGCTATGCCGAGAGCGTGATCTACGAGGCCCATGTCCGCGGACTCACCCGCGCCCATCCCGAGGTGCCGCCCGAACTGCGCGGCACCTACGCCGGCCTGGCGCACCCGGCGGTGGTCGAGCACCTGACCTCGCTCGGGGTGACCGCGGTCGAGTTGATGCCGGTGCACCAGTTCGTCCAGGACGGCGTGCTGCGGGACCGCGGACTGTCCAACTACTGGGGCTACAACACCATCGGCTTCTTCGCCCCGCACAACGCCTACGCGGCGCACGGCACCCGGGGGCAGCAGGTCGCCGAGTTCAAGTCGATGGTCAAGACGCTGCACGAGGCCGGGCTGGAAGTCATCCTCGACGTGGTCTACAACCACACCGCCGAGGGCAACGAGAAGGGCCCCAGCCTGTCCTTCCGGGGCATCGACAACGCCTCGTACTACCGGCTGGTGGACGGCGACTGGTCCCACTACTACGACACCACGGGCACCGGCAACAGCCTGCTGATGCGCCACCCCTACGTACTCCAGCTGATCATGGACTCGCTGCGGTACTGGGTCACCGAGATGCACGTGGACGGCTTCCGCTTCGACCTGGCCGCCACGCTGGCGAGGCAGTTCCACGAGGTGGACCGGCTCTCGGCGTTCTTCGACCTGATCCAGCAGGACCCGGTGATCAGCAGGGTCAAGCTGATCGCCGAGCCGTGGGACGTGGGCGAGGGCGGCTACCAGGTGGGGAACTTCCCGGCCCTGTGGTCCGAGTGGAACGGCCGCTACCGGGACGCCGTGCGGGACTTCTGGCGCGCCGAGCCCGGTTCCCTCGGCGAGTTCGCCTCCCGGCTGGCCGGCTCCCCCGACCTGTACCAGCACAACAGGCGCCGACCGCGCGCCAGCGTCAACTTCGTCACCGCGCACGACGGCTTCACCCTGCGCGACCTCGTCTCCTACAACGACAAGCACAACGAGTCCAACGGCGAGGACAACCGGGACGGGGAGAGCGCCAACCGGTCCTGGAACTGCGGTGTCGAGGGAGAGACCGCCAACCCCGCGGTCCTGGAACTGCGGGGACGGCAGCAGCGCAACCTGCTCGGCACGCTCCTGCTGTCCCAGGGCATCCCGATGCTCAGCCACGGCGACGAACTCGGACGCACCCAGCGCGGCAACAACAACGCCTACTGCCAGGACAGCGAACTGTCCTGGGTCGACTGGCGGTTGACCGAGGAGCAGCAGGAACTCGAGGACTTCACCCGCCGACTGATCCGGCTGCGCGCCGACCATCCCGTGCTCCGCCGGCGCCGCTTCTTCCGGGGGGAGGCGGAGGCCGCGGTGCGCGGCCGCCGCCCGCCGGCCGACATGGTGTGGCTGCTCCCGGACGGCCGGGAGATGAGCGAGGAGGACTGGCAGCGCTCCGACGCGCACTCGGTCGGCGCCTTCCTGAACGGCGACGCCATCGCCGAGCCCGACCGGTACGGACGGCCCGTGGTCGACGACTCCTTCCTGCTGCTGTTCAACGGCTACTGGGAGCCCGTCGTCTTCCGCCTGCCGGGGACCGGGTACGGCGAGCGCTGGACGGTCTGCGTCGACACCGCCGACCCCGACGGCATGCCCGACGAGACGGAGTACAAGGCCGCCGCGGACGTCGTGGTGGCCGCGCGCGGGCTCGTGGTGCTGTCCAGACCGCCTCTGGCGGCGGACCGCGGCGCTCG
>NZ_JBJZOJ010000123.1:0-4181 GCF_047200655.1 Streptomyces sp. MS06 | reverse complement strand
GGACGAGCCGTCCCCCACGGAGATCGCCGAGACGGGACACGTGAGGACCGCATGGTCCACCGCCGCCCGGCTCTCCGCTGTCGGAGTGTCCCCGGTGAGGCGGACGCGGCCGTCCTCGTCGTCCTGGGCGAACACGGCGGGCAGGGTGAGCACACACGTGCCGGAGCCGATGCAGCGCTCGCGGTCGACATGGATTCGCACCGGTCGTTCCCTTCCTCGTCTCAGGGGCCCGGGTCACCACTGCCACCCGGACCCCGAGGGCGGCTACCAGGTGACGGGAAGCGCATCCAGTCCCTGGATGAGCGTGTACTTCTTGAACGGCAGTTTCTCCGCCGGGACGGCGAGCCGCAGCGTGGGGATCCGGGCGAAGAGGGTGTTGTACACGATCTCCAGCTCGACCCGGACGAGGCTGGCGCCGGGGCACTGGTGGATGCCGTGGCCGAAGGCCGAGTGCAGGCCTATCTCACGGAAGATGTCGAGGCTGTCCGGGTTCTCGAAGGCGCGCTCGTCCCGGTTGGCCGAACCGTTGAGCGCGATGATGCCCTCGCCCTTGCGGATGAGGACGCCACCGATCTCGATGTCCTCCGTGGCCGTACGGGAGGTCGCGGAGTCGGCGATGCTCAGGTAGCGCAGCAGTTCCTCGATGGCGTTCCTGGTCAGGGAGGGGTCCTGCTTCATGCGCTCCAGTTGCTCGGGGTGCTCCAGGAGGACGCCGACACCGAGGACGATCATGTTGGTGAGGGTGTCGAAGCCGCCGGAGATGAGCATCCGGGCGAGAGCGACGATCTCCCGGTGCACCAGCGAGCCGTCCTCGCGGTTCTTCTGGATCACCCGGCCGAGCAGGTCGTCGGTCGGCACCTCCTCCTTCGACGTGACGAGCTTGTCGAGGTAGGCGTCCATCTCGGCCATCGCCGCGCCGATGTCCTCGGGGGTGACGTCACTGCGGACCGTGCGCTCCGCGAAGTCACGGAAGTGGGGGATGTCCTCCAGCGGCACGCCCAGGAGCTCGCACAGGATGAGCGAGGGGACCGGAATGGCCAGCTCGTTCAGCAGGTCGACCGGACCGCCGCGCTCCAGCATGGCGGTGACGTGCTCGTCCACGACCTCCTGGATGCGGGGGCGCAGCGCCTGCACGCGCTTGACGGTGAGCTCGGGGATGATGGCCCGGCGGTGCTGGGCGTGCTGGGGCAGGTCCATCGCCACCAGCGGCGTCTCCATCGCCGCGAGGGCCTCCGGCGGCACCGGGACCTGAAGCGGGTAACCGGGGTTGACGAAGCTCGAGCTCATGTTCGGCTCGGTCAGCACTCGTCGCACGTGCTCCTGGCGGGAAACGACCCAGACTTCTTTTCCGGAAACCGCCAGCTTCACCTTGGACACGGGCTTTTCGGCCCGCATTTCCGCGTATTCGGCCGGCGGCTGGAAGGGGCACTTGCGTTCCATCGGAAAGAGCGGCGGGTCGGTCTCCACGCCTTCCGCTCCGTCACTCGCCACGGTCATTCTTCCGTCCTCTCCCTATGCGAATTCATATGCGAATTCCACGTTGTCGCCCAGTATGGCCCCGGCCTGTTGCCGGAGCATCCCCTACCGAACCCCTACTACTTGAATATCTCGAGTTCGCTGTCGAGGATCCCGAAGAGTTCGTCGGCGGACGCGGCCTGAAGATCCGCGTCGACCGTGGGCGCCTCGGTCTCGAAAAGCAACTCGCTCAGATGAGCTGCGAGATCCGCCGCGGAGGGGTGGTCGAAGACCAGCATGGGTGGCAGGTTCCGGCCGGCCAGAGTGACCATCCGGTTGCGCAGTTCCAGCGCGCTGAGCGAGTCGAACCCGATGTCCAGGAAACCCCGGTCGGGATCGATCGCCTCGAGGCTGCTGTGCCCGAGCACCTCGGCCGCCCTGGCCCGCACCATTTCGAGCATGCGGCGGTCGCGTTCGGCCGCGGGCAGGCCCGCCAGCAGGTCCACCGCGGTCTCGGCGGCGCCCGCATCGGCGGCTCGGGCGGCTCTGCGGACCGGGACGCGGACGAGTCCGCGCAGCAGCGCCGGAACCTCACCCTCGTGTACGCGCAGCGCCGCCGTGTCGACCCGCATCGGGACGACCACGCTCTCGCCCGTCGCCATCGCGGCGTCGAAGAGAGCCAGCCCCTCCTCAGCGGTGAACGCCGGGAGTCCCCGGCGGCTCATGCGGTCGAGGTCGGCCCGGCTCAGCTCGCGGCTCATACCGGAGTCAATGGCCCAGGCTCCCCAGGCCAGCGAGGTGACGGGCAGTCCCTCGGCACGCCGCCGGACCGCCAAGGAGTCCAGGAAGACGTTGGCGGCCGCGTAGCCGGCCTGCCCCTGGGCAAGGACCAGTCCCCCTGCCGACGAGTAGAGCGCGAACATCGACAGATCGATGTCCCGGGTCAGCTCGTGCAGGTGCCAGGCGGCGTCCGCCTTCGGGCCGAAGCCCTCGTCGAGCCATGCGTCCGGCCAGGTGGCGACCAGACCGTTGTGGACCACGCCGGCCACGTGCACCACCCCGGTCAGCGGGTGCGCGTCCGGGACCGAGGCGAGCAGGTCCCGCACCGCGTTGCGGTCGGACACGTCGCAGGCGACGACGGTGGCGACGGCACCCAGTCCGGCCAGCTCCGCGACCAGTTGCTCGGCTCCGGGAGCCGCGGGGCCGCGACGGCTGGTCAGCAGCAGGTGCCGTACGCCCCACGTGGTGACGAGGTGACGGGCCAGCAGCGCGCCGAGCCCTCCGGTACCGCCCGTGATGAGCACGGTGCCCTCGGGCTCCGGTCGCCGGGGCTGCTCGTCCGGGGCGGCGGTGCCGATCCTCGCCAGTCGGGGCACGAGCACGTCGCCCGCCCGCAGCGCCGCCTCCGGCTCGCCCGACGCGACCACGCCGGCCAGCGCCCTGCTCGACTCCGCGGTGCCGTCCGTGTCGACGAGAACGAAGCGCCCGGGATGCTCGGCCTGCGCCGCGCGCACCAGACCCCACACGGGGGACGTGGCGAGATCCGGGAGTTCACCGTCGCGCACGGTCACGGCGCCACGGGTGACCACCACGAGCCGGGCGTCGTTGAAACGCTCCTCCGCCAGCCACGTCTGCACCCTGCGCAACACCTCCCCAGTGGATTCGCGCACCGCGTCCAGCACTTCCGCCTGGGCCGCCCGGCACTCGTGGACCACGGCGTCGGGCACCGACTCCGCGGCGAGTACGTCGTCCCAGGAGAGCAAGGTCAGGTCCGTGTCCGGTGCGGTGAGCGCGGTCCACTCGACGCGGAACAGGGACTGGTCGGCATCGGACCCGGACGAGCGGAGCTGCTCGGCCGACACCGGCCGGAACGACAGAGCCGCCACGGAGGCGACGGGCGCGCCCTCGGAATCGGCCAGTTCCAGGGCCACGGTGCCGGGTGTCTCCCGCAGCAGGGCGACACGCAGCGCGGTGGCCCCGACCGCGTGGAGCGAGACTCCGCCCCAGGAGAACGGCAGCAGGGTCTGCTCGTCGCCGGTCTCACCGAGGCTGAGGGCATGCATCGCCGAGTCGAGCAGCGCCGGGTGCAGCCCGAACCGGCCGGCTTCCTCCCACGACTCCTCGGGCAGGGCCACCTCGGCGAAGACGTCGTCACCGCGCCGCCAGGCCGCCTTCAGCCCCTGGAAGGCGGGACCGTAGGCGTAGCCCTGCCGGAACAGCAGGTCGTAGATGCCGGTCACGTCCACGGGCGTGGCACCCGGCGGTGGCCACTGCGTGAGGTCGGCGGACGGGACCGCGGTGTCCTCCGCGAGGACACCGACACCGTGCAGTGTCCAGGGCACATCGGCCGCGGCACCGGGATCACGCGAGTAGATGTGCAGTGTCCGTCGGCCCTCCGCGTCCCGCGCCCCGACGGAGACCTGCACGTGCAGTCCGCGTCGTTCGGACAGGATGAGCGGTGCCTGGAGGGTCAGTTCCTCCACGGTCCCGCACCCGACCTGCTCTGCGGCCCTGGTCGCCAGCTCCACGAAGCCGGTGCCCGGCAGCAGCAGGCTGCCGAGGACGTCGTGGTCGGCGATCCACCGCTGGGTGTCGAGCGCGAGCCGGCCGGTGAGCACGATCTCGTCCGTGTCGGCCAGCCCGATCGCGGCGCCGAGCACGGGGTGGTCCACCGCGTGCTGCCCCACCGTGGCCACACCCATGTCGAGACCGGCCTGGGCGTCGGC
>NZ_JBJZOJ010000122.1:0-4706 GCF_047200655.1 Streptomyces sp. MS06 | reverse complement strand
TCAACCTCAGCGGCAAGACGCCCAGAGCCACGTCACGTGCACAGCTCTACGAAGCGTTTTTTGCCGATTTCATGACTCGCTGAGGTTGTCAGCCCATCGCCTCAGATGCCTGGCGATCGACGGCTCTCCCGTCGAAATCTTGTCTGCGATGCGCAATAGCATCAATCGCAGTTCCGGCTCGTCTGATGGGGAAATCTCCTGTAGATGTTCCCCCATTACCTGTTGAACCTTCACGGCAAAGCTTGGATCTACCTCATCGGCTTCCGCCGTGTCGAGCATCACGACGCAGCTGACCATTGCCACGATGATCGGGTCGAGATCCATCACGGCACCACCCTCACCTTAATAGTCGACACACCGGCGTCATCAAGCCATCGCTGCGCCTGAGCCATCACTGCATCACTGGGGACTTCCGATACAGCCTGAAGGCCATGATACGCAGCCGTCCCAGCCTGACGTCTGGCCTCGTCAATCATTGAGTCGGAGGTCCAAGGAAGAACTCCATTCTTGCGATCGATGACTTCGTTGCCATCTAGACCATCGAACTTCGCAGTAACCTCTCCAGTACGGCCCCCATAGACGGCTGCCTCGCCGAGGCCTGACTGTCCATCAGACCAGCCTGACCAAGCCCACGACATCACGAGTTCAACCTCAGTAACCACGAATCTGGACCCTGCGGAGGGCCTTACTCGTGCCAGGCTGTTGTTCCGCACATTCTTAGGCACCGGACAGTCGATGAGAGTGTTTTGGTCTGACGGTCAGGGTGGGACGATATCGAAGCTCTTGCAGGGCGGAGTGCTACCGTGATTTTGAATGTTTCCTTCCGCAACGAGTGGCGTTACGCCGAGACGTGGCACGACATGGGGACACTGGCCATGTCTGTCTTGAGAGCGATGGAAGCCGGCAGCGAGATCGTTTCATTCGAATTTTCCGATAGGCGGCATAGCGGGGTATCTGGGCCGGACAACAATCTTCGGCTCGCGATTAACCGAGAGACTGGATTTGGCGGGCTGATTTGGTTTGTGGATCGAAGCAGTCCTAGGCAGGGGGGGCGACCATGTTTGGGTGTCGGATAATCCTGAACCGCCCGTCAATAATCCGAGAGTTGCGTCCGATCCCTGGACTTCGGTTTATCTTGATCGGCGCAGTGTTTTGCCGATCTCCAGAATACGCGCCGCCTTGGAGGAATTCTGCAGGGTTGGGTCGGGCGACAGGTCTGAGTCCATTGACTGGGTTCGCGGTCAAATGAACGGAATGTGTCTTGATGTTGAGGGCTGCTATTAAGGCCAGGGGGTCCCACCATGGCTGGTGGGACCCCCTGCGGGTGTGCCGAAGTCAGCTGTTACGAGTCATGGCCACGGGTACTTCTTCTATCCGGCACTCAGAACTCTTCCTCTTGCCATTCGATGCACGTCGGAATCTCGCCGCCGTTGCCGAGAAATTCCTTCACTGCCTGACGGACACGTTCGACAGGGATTTCCGAGCCAGGCATGAACTCCCTCACGTGACCAAGCAGCATGTATTCGACTATGCCGCGATCCACCGAGCCCTTCGATACGACATTTTCATCTTCAGCGAAGGTCAGCGCGCCCATCTGGGTGACTCTGTCGAGTCCGACCGCCAGCTCATGATCCGGGTATCCCGATGCCAGCGAAGGGCGATCAAGAGAATAGATGACGGCACAGTTCTGCTCATGCTTCCCGTTTAGCAGGGAATCGATGAATGAATCCACTTCATCCGCGCTGCCGATAGCATAGTGAGTTCTACCGTGCTCGGACTCAAATTGCACCCGGAGTCCGCTGGTCGTCATCCAATACCTCCAAACAGTAGGCTTGTCATCTGGCCTGTATTCTTGTCGCGCCAGTGCACCCTCAGCGTCTTGCTGCCCAGTAGATCGCTCAAGTTACCCAAGCAGGAAAGACCGTTCTCCTTGGAGCACGGACCAGTTTCGTTGTTAATCACGACCTAGGCGTGATCAATCTCGCCCTCGTGCATCATGTGGACCACCTTCGTTTCGACGTGGTCTGCGTCCCCCCAAATGTTGCCCCGAAAGAGGCCCCGTTCCTTGAGCCGCTTGGCAAGAAAGGTGAGGGAGGGATCAGCGATCCGTCTGCATCTGTTGATGTGGGCTGGAGCGCTTCCCGGTTGCCGCAAGGGCGATTTCAAAGACGGCTTTTCCTGTGTCTGTTAAGCGCTCGAGGCGAGCTACCGAACCATCGAACATCGGGCAGCTTTTCAATCTGCCTCAATCCCTGCCAAGTACTCGATGAACCCTTCCAGGAATTCTTCGAAATCACCGTTATTTATGCAACAATCATCAAACTGGCCGTACATGTCATCGATCTTCACATGTCCCTCATTCACGCGTTCAACGCTAGCGGCGGGCGTACCCAATACGTACCCCTCGCCAAACTCCCGCGCCATTCGCCTCCATTCACGAAGATAAGTCGAGGCGCTCTGCCGACTGAGCCCGAACGGGAGAATCAGTGTTTCAAGCGCGAGAGCAGTATTTTCGGGGATTTCGGGCACGGCTGACAGCGTAATCAATCCCTCGCTGTCCACTTCAAAGAACCATGCGGTATCAGTCACGGTCTACTTCCCTTTCGGAAAGGTTGACGGCGTATAGGAGCCGTCGGCGAGCTTCTCCAGGAATCCGATCATCTTCACGCCTTTTACAGTGTGTGTGACCATGGTGCCGCCGCGCTTGTATATCCCCTGAGCGAAGAGCTCCATTCCGGCTGCCATCACGTCCTCCTCGGTCCAGTCCGCCGGGAAGAAGGTGTGCCCTGCGGAGGCTACCTTCTGCAGCGTGCTTCCGTCTGGCCTGAGTGCACCAACCGTACCGTTGACGGTCGCAGTTCCGTCAGCGTTGGTGACCAGATCGCCATTGATGAAACGGTCTTCCGGCACGCCTCCAGTCTGGTCCGGATGCAGGTGCCAGCCAGCAAACTTCCCGTCGTCTTCGACTCCGTGCAACACATGCGCGCGAGCCGTCGCCGAGATCTCTGGGCAGTTGTCGTTGTGAACGAGGACCGGCGTGTCCCCGGCCTTCACATAGTACGTGTGGAGGGTGCCGATGGTGAGGTCGTAGGTGATGGTGTGCGCGTGGTAGAGGCGCACATCGGTGTCCTGGGCGGTGCCTTGTGGCACACCCACTCAACTTTGAAAACCCCGTTTACTCCCAGCCGCCGACGGCGGAACCGAAAACCACACAATCGGGTACAGGCAAAAGCCGCAAACCTTATTCAGCAACCTCTAGGCGCCGCAGCTCCTGTAGGTCAGCGAGGATCTCCGGGAAATCATTTGCCTTCTTGGGCGCCACAGCCACGATGGAGTCGAACGGGCTGCTATCAAAACGACTCACGGCGATCTGCGCGTATTGACCAAGTTTACCCACCTCCACGTTGGCCAACTTTTCACGGTGGAGCAGGAATTGAGTCTCCTCGTCTCGACGCACAAGATCACCGGGGACATAGTAGAAGTCCGCAGAAACGAACTCGGCTTCAGAGATATCGAGAGCCCACTCAATATCACGGTACTGCTCCTTGATGCTCTCCGCGAACAAGGATCGAGCTTCTGCAGAAATCGAGTGACTCGGCGGTGTCGTCATTACGGAGCCGACCGATCCGGACAGCTTTACGCACTGAAAAACACAGGCCGCCAGGTGAATCATCGACGTCGTCGTCATCCTGTCGACATGGACGTTCTCGAACTTCACTCCGTGCACCGCACATCTCTTCACCACACAGCGCGACGCAGCCACATCCTCGACGACCAGGCCGAAATTGGGATCATCGAACTGAGACAGAGCGCACCCAGTGAACTCGCACCGTACCAGTTCCAATGAACCAAGCGTGCGCCTGCTCCCAACGGACTTGACGTTCTGATACTTCTGCCGTTCGATCCGCATTTCAGGCCAGCCCTTTCACTCTCTCTTGAAGACTTCAGCCAAGAAGTCATCACTCAGAGATGGGTAGTCGAGAATCTGAGCCCTACTTTCTACATAGGACCGGGCAAGGTGCTCCCCAATGGAAGTCCTGCTGGCACCCGTGATGTCGATACCCACCTCTGCACCGCCATCCAGGATGTGGAAATCGGGAACTGCTTGCCCTGGTTGAGAGGTGCCGAGATGCGCAATGTTTGGGTCTGCCTGCACTGCAGCGTCTTCAGCAATCGCGTTCTCGATGTCAGAACCGACGAACATGCGCTGCAGGAACGGCTTACGCTGCCCGGCCGCGAGCTGCCCGGGGCTGAGGTTGCCCCGCACCTGAGCAGCAGTACGACTCACTGCGCGTCCAAGTGCATCCTTCAGCCGCTGATAGCTCTTCTTCCCTTCGTTGCTGAGCCCTTGAATGGGGCAGGACTCATTGTTGTTGTGAACGAGGACCGGCGTGTCCCCGGCTTCCAGATAGTACGTGTGGAAGGCGGGCCGTTCATGCCTGCGTTTTCGCAGGTGAGGGAGGAATCAACGGTCCGTCGGCGTCCGCTGATGTGGGCAGGAGTGTTTCCGGTTGCCGCAAGGGCGATTTCAAAGACGGCTGTTCGTGCTTCTGTGCTGGGCAGCGGAGTTTGAGGAGGGCCAAGGGGCGGGTGGGGGCCAGGGCTCCGGCAAAGTCGTTGATCACGCTGCCAGGAGCAGGTTGATGGGGCGGTCGGTGTTGCGGGCGTGATGGCGTAGGGCGGCGGCGATGTTCTGGTGTCCGTCC
>NZ_JBJZOJ010000121.1:0-4782 GCF_047200655.1 Streptomyces sp. MS06 | reverse complement strand
AACCGCCTGACCGGCCAAACCGACCAAGGAGGAGTCACACCACCGTGATCGTCCGTTCGTTCAAGGACATCGAGGGAACCGACCGGCATGTGAAGTCCGCGTCCGGAACCTGGGAGAGCAAAAGGATCGTGCTCGCCAAGGAGCGGGTCGGCTTCTCACTGCACGAGACAACCGTCTACGCCGGCACCGAGACATCCATGTGGTACGCCAACCACATCGAGGCCGTGCTGTGCGTCGAAGGGGAGTCGGAGCTGACCAACGAGGAGACTGGAGAGAAGCACTGGATCACCCCGGGGACCATGTACCTCCTCGACGGCCATGAACGGCACACCCTGCGCCCCAAGACCGACTCCCGCTACATCTGTGTGTTCAACCCGCCCGTGACCGGCCGGGAGGACCACGACGAGAACGGCGTCTACCCGCTGCTCACTGACGAGGGGACGGCCTGAGATGACGACGGCAGGGACTAAGGCTGTCTTCCGCACGCCGACGCCCGAGGACGGCTTGAAAGTGTGGGAGCTGGTCAAGAACACTCCCAACCTGGACACCAACAGTCCGTACGCATACGTCCTGTGGTTCCGCGACTTCGCCGACTGCTGCTTGGTGGCCACGGTCGACGACGAGATCGTCGGCTTCCTCACCGGCTACCGCCGTCCCGAGGAGCCGGAAACCTACTTCGTGTGGCAGACCGCTGTCAGCCCGCGGCACGGCATCCCCTTCCTCGGAGTGAAACTCTTCGAGGCCGCGGCCGAGCAGCAACGCGCCCGTGGAGCCCGCTTCGTCGAAGCCAGCGTGTCGGCCGAGAACCGCTCCATCCTCATGGTGCTCAGGCAATACGCCCGCCGACGAGCGGCCGCGATCACCGAGCAGGTCCTCTTTCCCGCCGGCTGGCTGGGGGAGGGCCACCACGACGAGATCCTCCAGCGCATCGGACCACTGGCCGCCAAAGAACCGGCTCCCGTTCCGGACGACGACCACATCAACGTGAACACCCTCGCGAAGGAGACCGCTGCATGAGCACCACCGTGCGACCCGATCTCTACCCCACCCGAGTCAACGGCGACGCCGTCGTCCAGCCACGGGTTGACCCGGCCGTGTGGGGCAATGCTCCCGGCCCGCTCGGCAAGGAGCAGCTGGACCGTTACGAGTCCAGCGGATTCCTGGTCCTCGACAACCTGCTGTCGCCGCAGGAGGTGGAGACGTACCGTGCCGAGCTGCAGCGCCTGGGCAAGGACCCGGTCCTGCGTGCAAGCGACCGTGTCGTCATGGAGCCGGACTCCGACCGGGTGCGTTCCGTGTTCGAGGTGGAGAAGGTCAGCGAGCTCTTCGCCGAACTGCTCTACTCGTCCCGGCTCACCGACGTCGCCCGGCAGGTCCTCGACTCGGACGTGTACGTCCACCAGAGCCGGGTCAACTACAAGCCCGGCTTCGGCGGCGCCGAGTTCGACTGGCACTCCGACTTCGAAACCTGGCACGCCGAGGACGGCATGCCCCGGCCGCGCGCCTTCAGCGTCTCCATCGCGCTGAGCGAGAACTACTCGTTCAACGGACCGCTGCTGGTCATGCCGGGTACGCACAAGACGTTCATACCGTCGGTCGGAGAGACGCCGCCCGACTTCCACAAGGAATCGCTGCGCGTGCACCGCATCACCGTCGGTTCCCCCGGCCCGGAGCACCTGAAGCGGATGGCCGAGCGGCACGGTATCGAGCAGATCACCGGGCCGGCGGGCTCGGCGGTCATGTTCGACTCGAACCTGCTGCACGGTTCCAACGGCAACATCACCCCCTTCCCGCGCTCCAACATCTTCATCGTCTACAACAGCGTCGAGAACACGCTGGAGGAGCCGTTCGCCGCGCCCAAGCCGCGTCCGCAGCACCTCGGCAACCGCGAGTTCCCTCGCTAATCGGCGCGGGGTCAAGCACACGCTGATCAGCTCTGTTCGCACGCGCGGGGCGGCCATTCCCGGCCGCCCCGCGTCGTGTCATGCGGCGGCCCCAGGGCCGCGGAAGGTGGCGCGGTAGGCGCTCGGCGAAGTCCCCAGCGCCGCGTGGAAGTGCTGCCGTAGATTCGCTGCCGTACCCAGCCCCGCTCGTTCAGCCACCTGCTCCACCGGCAGGTCCGACTCCTCCAGCAGTTCCCGGGCACATTCGACGCGCTGCTGCGTGAGCCAGTTCATCGGAGTGACGCCGACCTCGTCACGAAAGCGCCGGGTGAAGTTCCGTACGCTCATCGACTCCCGGGCCGCCATCTGCCCCAGGGTGATGGGCTCGCCCAGTCGCTGAAGCGCCCAGCCGCGCGCGGCCGCGGTGGAGGGCGAGGTCGGTTCCGGCACGGGATGGCGGACGTACTGCACCTGTCCGCCCTCCCGGTGGGGTGGTACGACGGTGCGGCGGGCGACGTCGTTGGCGACGGCCATGCCGAAGTCGCGGCGGATCATGTGCAGGCACAAGTCGATTCCGGAGGCGCATCCGGCGGAGGTCAGCACATCGCCGCCGTCGGTGTACAGGACGGCCGCGTCCAGTTCGACGCGTGGGAAGAGTTGGGCGAAACGGTCAGCGTAGCGCCAGTGCGTGGTTGCTGCCTGCCCATCGAGCAGCCCTGCGGAGGCCAGGACGAAGGCTCCCGTGCAGATCGACGCCACTCGGGTGCCGGGCTGTATGCGGGAGAGCGCCTCGGCGAGCGGCTCTGAGAGCGCGGGTTGCTGCTGTACGTAGTCCTCGTAGGAGGACAGCACGATCACTGTGTCGGCTTCGGCCAGCGTCTCGGGGCCGTGTGCGACGTTGATGGTGAAGTCCCCGTCTGTGTCTACTTTTCCCGGCTGCAAGGCGCAGGTGACGACCTCGTACAGTGGCTCGCCTTCCGCTGACGCGCCCGCGCGGGCCTGGCCGAACAATTGGTGGACGATGCCCAGCTCGATGGGCAGGGTCATCTGGCGGGCGAGTACAGCAACGTGGTGTCGCGCGGGGTGAGAGAACACAGTCCGATCCAGCATGGCCACATTCTTGCGCATGACGGCCATCCAGACACTCGCTGGCCGTCCACCGCCTCGGCAGCCTGGAGCCATGGCTCAGCACTCGCAGCCCCAGTTGACCGCAGCCCCCATCACGGCACCGCCCAGCCCCCGCGCCGGATTACACCGCGCCTGGGTCATCGCCGTCGTCGCAGGCGCGGCCATCGTCACGGCCGGCGCTTTCACGACCGTCCCAGGCCTGCTCATCACGCCGCTGCACCAGGAGTACGCGTGGGACCGGGGCCAGATCGCGTTGGCCGCCTCCGTCAACATGGTCCTGTTCGGCTTCACCGCGCCCTTCGCGGCGGCCCTGATGGAACGTGCCGGAATCCGTCGCGTGGTGGTGGGCGCCCTGCTCCTCGTCACCGTCGGTGCCCTGCTCACCAGTGTGATGGCCTCGCCATGGCAGCTCGTACTGTACTGGGGTGTGCTGGTCGGGCTCGGCAGCGGTTGCCTGACCATGACCTTCGCCGCCTTGATCACCGGCCGCTGGTTCGCGCGGCGGCGCGGTCTGGTCACGGGTGCGCTCAGCGCCTCCAGCCACCTGGGCCAACTGGTCTTCCTGCCCCTGCTCGCCTGGGCGGTCGACCGCTACGACTGGCAGCCCCCTGTAGTTACCCTGGCGCTTGTCGCCCTGGTCGTCTGCGCTCTGGTTGCCCTGCTGCTGCGAGACCACCCGGCCGACATCGGTGCCCGGCCGTACGGAGGCGGGCAATTCGTGCCCAAGCCTGCCCCTGTCCAGGGCGCCGCACGCCGCAGCGTCAAGGTCCTCAGCAACGCTGCCCGCACCGGCACCTTCTGGCTACTGGCCGGCATGTTCATCATCTGCGGCGCCTCGACCAACGGCATCATGTGGAGCAACTGGGTACCCGCCGCTCATGACCATGGCATGCACGCGACCATCGCAGCCTCGCTCCTGTCCCTGATCGGCGTCTTCTCCTCTCTGGGCGCAGTCCTCTCCGGTTGGCTCACCGACCGCGTCGACCCGCGCCGGCTGTTGGTCGTCTACTTCACCGTCCGCGCCCTCACACTGCTTGCCCTGCCCCATGTCCTCACGGCGTCAGTACAGCCACCCTTGATCGCCTTCTGCGTCGTGTACGGCCTCGTCGACGTGGCAACCGTTCCCCCCGTCATCGCCCTCAGCCAACGCGCATACGGCGACGACGGTCCCATCGTCTTCGGATGGGCCAATTCCGCCCACCAGCTGGGCGCAGGCACCTCGGCGTTCCTCGGCGCCGAGGCCCGCGATCTGTTCGGCACCTACAACGTTGTTTGGCCCGCGCTGAGCGTGGTCTGCCTCGTCGCGGCCCTGATGGCTCTGACTGTACGTACCCAGCGCGACGCCCGGCCCGCCGCATAACCGCATCACGTCGAGCTCTCCCACCCGCACTCGCTCACACCTTCACACAACTCAGGAGGACGTCATGACCTCGTGGGCTGCCGCCCCCACACCTGCCCAGACTTCGAAGCCTCCGAAACCACTGCTGTGCACCTACTGCGGCACCGACGACGACAACAACTTTGCCGTCATCTCCCGACACCGCACTTCCAACGGCACCACCGTATGGCTGCGCTGCTCCTGCGGCGCCTTGCAGGCTCGAGCGATCAGCCGCGCGGGTTCTCAGATCGTCGCCAGCGGTCACCGTTGACGAGTCCCATCGGCGCTGTCGAAAGCGCAGTCCGACCTCGGTCGGCGACCTCGGTGTCGCTGACCAAGGCCGCCGCCCGGATCTCGCTGGGCGCGACGATCGCCAGGCTGCGTGCCGAGGGG
>NZ_JBJZOJ010000120.1:0-4983 GCF_047200655.1 Streptomyces sp. MS06 | reverse complement strand
AGGTCATCACCACGATCTGAGATCTCTACCGAACCCGGGGTGCCTCTGTGCTTGTCAAGCTGCCTGAGTGAGGCAGGACTTGGCTCTGCGCTCGTCGGCGATCATGACGCGCCAGACGTGGTCCGCCAGGCGGCGTTTCAGGCACCTCTTCGCTTCTTTCACCGTCTTGCCTTCGGAGAGTTTGCGCTGGTAATAGGCGTGTCCGGGTGAGTCCGGCATGCGTATCTGCACGACCGCGATGGTGTGGAGGACGGAGTTGAGCTGACGGTCACCGGAGCGGGAGAGCCGGTGTCGGGCCTTGTCCGCGCTGGCGATCTCCACTGGGGCGGCGCCGGCGTAGTTCGCAAACGCTGCCGAGTTGGGGAAGCGGTGAGCCTGCCGGGTGCGGCCGATGAGCCGGGCGGCCATGACCGGCCCGATGCCCGGGGTGTCCATCAGTGTGCTGCCCGATGCCTCCACGAGGCTCTGCATCCGGGCAGCATTGTCCGTGAGCTGCTTGTCCACTTTCCGGATCTCGGCGACCAGGTCCCAGGCGATGTCCTTGCGGACCGTCTCGACGTCGCCGGCAGGACGGACGGATCGCAGCAGCTTGGCGGCCAGGTCCGCGGACAGCTGGGTCGGGGCGCCTCCGGGCAGCAGATCACGCAGCAGCGCGTGGAGCTGGTGATATGGCGTAGCTGATGGTGTGCTTATTGATCTCGGTCGTGACCTGGTATTGCTCGGTTCTACTGGGTGGTAGTTCGTTTTGACGGGGCAGGGTTACGTGGTGCCGGAGTGTGGGCGGCCCGGTGGGATCCGGGTTGATCTCGGTGTTTGGTGTTGCGCAGTGTGCTGAGCGGGGTGGGGTTTTTGCTCAGTGGGATTGGCGCGTCTATAGGTACCGGTGCTGGCTGGGGGCGGGGGTGGGGGTGCGGGCTGGTTCAGCGGGTGGTGAGGCGTTGCCAGAGCAGGTCGTGGTCGGCGGGTGCGAGGCGGGGCAGGTGGAGGCGGCTGGCGAGGTGGTGGAGGAAGGCGGTCTGCTGTGTGTGTGTCAGGGGGGAGTGGAGGGGCAGGCGGTCGAGGGCTGTGGCGAGGGAGAGGGTTTCGGGGTAGGTGATCAGGTTCCGGCAGGTCAGGGCGGGGGAGGCGGGGCCGTGGGTGAGGTGGGGGTTGGCGGTGGTGAGCTGGTGGAGGCGGGTGTGCCAGCGGTTGTGGAGGTGCTGGTGGTGGTCGTACCAGCGGGTGGTGATCGTGGTTGCCCAGCTCAGGGAAGCCGTGGTGGGCGGGCGGCGGGTGGTGAGGTGGGCGTGGCCGAGTTCGGGCAGGGCGCGGATGTCGAGGGGGGTGCGCTGTCGGGGGTCGCTGGAGGCTTGCTGGTGGCGGGTGCAGATCATGGCCCGGGGCAGGCCGGGCACGGGGTGGATCCACGCGGTGGGGGCGGCGTGGTGGGGCGGGCGGCGCAGGGTGCAGGTGGTGCAGGCCGGTAGCGGCTGCACGGCGGGGGCGAGGGGCTGCCAGCGGGCGGTGGCAGTGAGGGCGGTGGCGAGGGCGGCGGGCGGGGGCCTGCGGGTCAACGCGCGGTCGAGGTGGGCGAGCGGGATGCGGGTGAAGGCGGCCAGGCGGCGGGCGGCTTCGCAGCTGTAGTGGAGTTCGGTGGCGTGCGGGGCGGCGGGGGCGTTGGTGGCGGTGATGTGCAGCCCGTCGAGGAGGTGGGCGGGGGAGAGGTGGTAGGCGGCGGCGAGGCGGGTGAGGTAGGAGGCTGCCGTTTCGCGGGGCAGCGGCCGTACGTGCAGCGCGCCGGGCGGGCTGGGCCACATCGTGTTGGGCCGCGCCGCGGGTGCGGTGCGGGGCCGGGTGGGGGCGGTCACCGGCCGGGGCGGGTGCGGCGGGCGGGGGTGCGGGGCCGGTAGTGCTCTTCGGCGAGGTGGTCCAGCGCGATGGTGTCCAGCAGGGTCTTGGTGATGCGCTCGGTGCCGTCGCAGATGGCTTCGATGGCGGCCTGGCGGATCAGGCGAGAGAGGCTGCCGATGCGTCCGGCGGTCCGCTCGTGCAGGTAGGGCGCCAGCCGGGGCAGGCTGCCCGGCCGGTGTGCGGAGAGGTCGAGGGCTGCTTCCAGGGCGGTGATCAGCTCGCGGAACGGCTCGCGGTGGCCGGCGCGGGCGGGCAGCGCCCCGCAGTCGATCAGGGAGGCACGCCCGGCCAGCTGCGCGCCGCGTACTCCGTTGAAAACGGCGCTCGCGGTGACGTCGATGCCCGCGTAGACGAACGTGGCGCCGATACGTTCGGTGAGGTCCTTGAGCCAGTCGGCGGCCTCCGCGCCGCTGGAGGAGCGCGGGTTGAGCCGGTGGATCTCGTCGATCAGCACGAGTGCGATGCCGGCCGTGGTGTAGGTGTGGCAGACGGCGGTCGTGATCTGCGCGGTCGTCATGCGGGCGGCCACGGGGATGCCGAGGTAGCGGGCGAACTCGGCGGCCAGGGTCTTGGCGGTGGCACCGGGCGGCACCAGCACGTAGGCGACGGGTACCCGGTCGTCGCCCGGGGCGGCGCGGCGGGTGTGGGCGAGGTGGCAGGTTCGGCCGACCTGGAGCAGCGCGGTGGTCTTGCCGGTGGTGGCCGGTCCGGTGACGATCAGCGACGGCCGTGCGGTGGCCTGCTGGTGCCGGCCCAGGATCATCAGGGTGCGGACCTGGCGTGCCAGGGATTCGATGGCTGGGGTGCGCACGGTGACGAACTGCGAGTGGTAGGTCAGGCGTTCCTCCGCCGAGCGGGGTGCCTGGCCCGGCTGCGGCGGTGTGGGGGGTGCGGCGTGGGCGAACCGGGCGAAGGCGTCGAACGTCGTCACCGTGCCCGTGGCTGCTTCCCCGTCGTTCGAGGGCGAAGGGCGGGCAGGGGTCACCACAGTTCGGCCTCCTGGTCGGCGTCGTACAGCGTCAGCGCGCTGCTTTTCGGCAGTGTGAGTGCGCCGGACTCATCGGCGCTGGCGCTGTCGTCCCGGTCTTCGGCGGGTGATCGGGCGTCCAGCGCGTCCAGTCTGTCCTCCGCCTCCGTTGCGGCTGGTGCTGGGGCGGTGGGCCGGGTGTGGCGCAGGACCTGGTCGGCGGCCTCGGCGAGGGCGGCTTCGTGTGCCTGGCGTTCGGTGCGCTGCTCGAGGGTGGTGCGCAGGTGGCGCCAGGTGGTCTCGTTCATGGGCGCGTGGACGTGGTCGCGGTGGATCCACGGGATCTCGTGCAGGTGTCCGTCGGGCAGGCGGAGGTAGAGCTGGCGGACGTCGTGCGGGTTGAGGTGGACCTCCCATCTGCCGCCGGGTCCGGTGGGCGAGGGCCGTCCGCGGTGCTCGTTGAGGACGGCATGATCGTAGGTGCGGTAGTTGATGCGGATGCCGCGGCCGGTGACCGGGTGGAAGCGCACCGGCAGCAGTTCCGTGTAGTCGGCTCCGGTCAGGGGCAGAGGCACGTAGCCGCTCGCGCCCAGTAGTACGCCCCACATCTCGCCCGGGGTCAGCGCCTTCTTGGGCAGCAGGGGGTGGCGCAGCCCGTCGTGGGGGCGGTGCTGCGATGTGCCGGTTTGGTGTCGGTGGGTGGGTGTCAGTGACGGCACGTCAGAACTGGGTGTTTTTGCTGGTGGGGTGCTGAGTAAGGGCGGTGTCACTGCCGTAGAGCGGTATCTGCAGTGGGCGCGGCTGTCATGGGGCGGTACACCCGACTCCGCTCCACTGTCTTGAGAACGGCACTTCTGATCCTTGCGAGGGCTGCGCGGCGGCACGGTGGTTCGTGTCGGTCTTGCGCGGGCGGGAGGGGGCGGGATGGGGGAGCCGGGCGCGTGGGGTGAGGTCGCGGCGGGGTTGAGGGTGTCCAGGCCGGTGCTGGTTGCGCGGCTGCTGGAGCTGGATGCGGCCGGGGCGTTGACGACGGCGCATGTGCGTGCGGGCGCCCAGGTCGGCGGGGTGAATGTGCGTACGGTGTGGCGCTGGCTGGATGCGGCGCGGACGGAGGGCCGTGTCGAGTGCAGGCCGCGGGCCCGGCTGGAGTTGTCCGACCAGGCGTGGGAGGTGCTGGCGCAGGCGGGCGGGAATGTGGCAGCGCTGCACCGGCATCTGAAGGCGGCCGGGGGCGAGGTGCCCTCGTTGGCGTCGTTGTACCGGGTGGTGCGCCGGGACCTTCAGGCTGGCAGGGTCCTGCCGGACCGCGCGGTGGTGCGGCGGGAGCGGGATGAGCAGCAAGCGCGGCAGGCCTTGGCTGACCTCGCCCTGGCCGGGCCGCAGGGGGGAGGCGCGGCGAAAGTGGCTGCGCGCCGGCTGCCGCGTCTTGTACCAGAGGCGACCGGGAGCTTGCCGGTGGGGGAGAACGGTGCGCTGGCGGGTGTGGCGTTGCCGGCGGGCGCGCAGCTGGTGCGGACGTCGTCGGTGCGGGCGGTGGCCGAGGCGGTCGGGCAGGCGATGGCGACACAGGGCGCGGTGTGTGTGTTCGGCGACCCGGGCCGGGGCAAGACCGCCGCCGTGCGGATGGCGCTCGGCGAAGTGCCCCCGGGCTGGAAGGTGACGTGGGTGCCGGTACCGGTGCGCCCGTCGGTGGCCGGCATGAGGCGTGCGGTATTCGACGCGCTGGCGCTGCCGGGCCGCTTCCCGCACACGTCGGCGCTGGTCGACGCCGCGGTCGCGAGGGCTCTGGCTGAGGCGCGGGTGCTGGTGGTCGATGAGGCGCAGCGCCTGCCCGTGCCATGCCTGGAGTACCTGCAGAGTCTGTGGGACCACCCCGGCACGCGGATCACGCTGGTGTTGTGCGGGGCGGGTAGCGAGCGGGCGCTGGCCCGGCTGCCGCAGCTGGCATCGCGTATCGGCGCGTGGCAGGAGGTTCCGCGCTTGGCCGCAGCGGAAGTGGCCAGTGTGGTGACCGGCTTCCATCCGCTGTGGCGCACCGTACCGGCCCCGGACCTGACGTGGATCGACCAGTCGTGCGCGCACGGCACGTTCCGCACGTGGGCCGCTTTGACTGCGCACCTGCAGAA
>NZ_JBJZOJ010000119.1:0-5051 GCF_047200655.1 Streptomyces sp. MS06 | reverse complement strand
AACACAGTGGACGCGAGCAACTGAGGACAAGCCCTCGGCCTATTAGTACCGGTCAACTCCACCCCTCACGAGGCTTCCATATCCGGCCTATCAACCCAGTCGTCTACTGGGAGCCTTACCCCATCAAGTGGGTGGGAGCCCTCATCTCGAAGCAGGCTTCCCGCTTAGATGCTTTCAGCGGTTATCCCTCCCGAACGTAGCCAACCAGCCATGCCCTTGGCAGAACAACTGGCACACCAGAGGTTCGTCCGTCCCGGTCCTCTCGTACTAGGGACAGCCCTTCTCAAGACTCCTACGCGCACAGCGGATAGGGACCGAACTGTCTCACGACGTTCTAAACCCAGCTCGCGTACCGCTTTAATGGGCGAACAGCCCAACCCTTGGGACCGACTCCAGCCCCAGGATGCGACGAGCCGACATCGAGGTGCCAAACCATCCCGTCGATATGGACTCTTGGGGAAGATCAGCCTGTTATCCCCGGGGTACCTTTTATCCGTTGAGCGACGGCGCTTCCACAAGCCACCGCCGGATCACTAGTCCCGACTTTCGTCCCTGCTCGACCCGTCGGTCTCACAGTCAAGCTCCCTTGTGCACTTACACTCAACACCTGATTACCAACCAGGCTGAGGGAACCTTTGGGCGCCTCCGTTACTCTTTAGGAGGCAACCGCCCCAGTTAAACTACCCATCAGACACTGTCCCTGATCCGGATCACGGACCCAGGTTAGACATCCAGCACGACCAGACTGGTATTTCAACGACGACTCCCACGACACTGGCGTGCCGCTTTCAAAGTCTCCCAGCTATCCTACACAAGCCGAACCGAACACCAATATCAAACTGTAGTAAAGGTCCCGGGGTCTTTCCGTCCTGCTGCGCGAAACGAGCATCTTTACTCGTAGTGCAATTTCACCGGGCCTATGGTTGAGACAGTCGAGAAGTCGTTACGCCATTCGTGCAGGTCGGAACTTACCCGACAAGGAATTTCGCTACCTTAGGATGGTTATAGTTACCACCGCCGTTTACTGGCGCTTAAGTTCTCAGCTTCGCCCACCCGAAAGTGAGCTAACCGGTCCCCTTAACGTTCCAGCACCGGGCAGGCGTCAGTCCGTATACATCGCCTTACGGCTTCGCACGGACCTGTGTTTTTAGTAAACAGTCGCTTCTCGCTGGTCTCTGCGGCCACACCCAGCTCCAGAGGAAAACTCCATCACCAGACGTGGCCCCCCTTCTCCCGAAGTTACGGGGGCATTTTGCCGAGTTCCTTAACCATAGTTCACCCGAACGCCTCGGTATTCTCTACCTGACCACCTGAGTCGGTTTAGGGTACGGGCCGCCATAAAACTCGCTAGAGGCTTTTCTCGACAGCATAGGATCATCCACTTCGCCACAATCGGCTCGGCATCAGGTCTCAACCACAAGGTGCGCGGATTTACCTACACACCGGCCTACACCCTTACCCCGGGACAACCACCGCCCGGGATGGACTACCTTCCTGCGTCACCCCATCACTCACCTACTAACCGCTTGGTTCAGCGGCTCCACCACTCCCCTCAACTCCGAAGAGATCAGGGCGGCTTCACGGCCTTAGCATCACGATGCTCGATGTTTGACGCTTCACAGCGGGTACCGGAATATCAACCGGTTATCCATCGACTACGCCTGTCGGCCTCGCCTTAGGTCCCGACTTACCCTGGGCAGATCAGCTTGACCCAGGAACCCTTAGTCAATCGGCGCAAACGTTTCCCACGTTTGTATCGCTACTCATGCCTGCATTCTCACTCGTCAACCGTCCACAACTACCTTCCGGTGCTGCTTCACCCGGCAGACGACGCTCCCCTACCCATCACGATCCCCGTTAGAGGTATATATCGCAATGACACGACTTCGGCGGTACGCTTGAGCCCCGCTACATTGTCGGCGCGGAATCACTTGACCAGTGAGCTATTACGCACTCTTTCAAGGGTGGCTGCTTCTAAGCCAACCTCCTGGTTGTCTCTGCGACTCCACATCCTTTCCCACTTAGCGTACGCTTAGGGGCCTTAGTCGATGCTCTGGGCTGTTTCCCTCTCGACCATGGAGCTTATCCCCCACAGTCTCACTGCCGCGCTCTCACTTACCGGCATTCGGAGTTTGGCTAAGGTCAGTAACCCGGTAGGGCCCATCGCCTATCCAGTGCTCTACCTCCGGCAAGAAACACACGACGCTGCACCTAAATGCATTTCGGGGAGAACCAGCTATCACGGAGTTTGATTGGCCTTTCACCCCTAACCACAGGTCATCCCCCAGGTTTTCAACCCTGGTGGGTTCGGTCCTCCACGAAGTCTTACCTCCGCTTCAACCTGCCCATGGCTAGATCACTCCGCTTCGGGTCTTGAGCATGCTACTGAAACGCCCTCTTCGGACTCGCTTTCGCTACGGCTTCCCCACCCGGGTTAACCTCGCAACACACCGCAAACTCGCAGGCTCATTCTTCAAAAGGCACGCAGTCACGAGAACGAGAACAAGTCTCGCTCCGACGCTCCCACGGCTTGTAGGCACACGGTTTCAGGTACTATTTCACTCCCCTCCCGGGGTACTTTTCACCATTCCCTCACGGTACTATCCGCTATCGGTCACCAGGGAATATTTAGGCTTAGCGGGTGGTCCCGCCAGATTCACACGGGATTTCTCGGGCCCCGTGCTACTTGGGTATCCTTCAAGCAAGCCGCTGACGTTTCAGCTACGGGGGTCTTACCCTCTACGCCGGACCTTTCGCATGTCCTTCGCCTACATCAACGGTTTCTAACTCACCGACCAGCCGGCAGACCGGTCAAGAAAGAACCCACAACCCCGCATGCGCAACCCCTGCCGGGTCTCACACACATACGGTTTAGCCTCATCCGGTTTCGCTCGCCACTACTCCCGGAATCACGGTTGTTTTCTCTTCCTGCGGGTACTGAGATGTTTCACTTCCCCGCGTTCCCTCCACACTGCCTATGAGTTCAGCAGCGGGTGACAGCCCATGACGACTGCCGGGTTTCCCCATTCGGAAACCCCCGGATCAAAGCCTGGTTGACGACTCCCCGGGGACTATCGTGGCCTCCCACGTCCTTCATCGGTTCCTGGTGCCAAGGCATCCACCGTGCGCCCTTAAAAACTTGGCCACAGATGCTCGCGTCCACTGTGCAGTTCTCAAACAACGACCAGCCACCCACCACCCCGAACCACAACAGGCTCGAGTTCACTGGGGCCGGCAACCGAAGGAACAAACGATCAAACGATCGTTCCCTCAGACACCCAACAGCGTGCCCGACACCCCGAGCCCTCTCCTCTCGCGTTCCACGCCGAAGCAGTACTAGCGACCAGAGCAGGCCAAGAATGCCGAATAGTCAACGTTCCACCCATGAGCAACCAGCACCGGACACTCGCCGATGAACTGGCCTCTTGACCAGACCAGGAAAACCCGGCCCAGTAAGAAGTGCTCCTTAGAAAGGAGGTGATCCAGCCGCACCTTCCGGTACGGCTACCTTGTTACGACTTCGTCCCAATCGCCAGTCCCACCTTCGACAGCTCCCTCCCACAAGGGGTTGGGCCACCGGCTTCGGGTGTTACCGACTTTCGTGACGTGACGGGCGGTGTGTACAAGGCCCGGGAACGTATTCACCGCAGCAATGCTGATCTGCGATTACTAGCGACTCCGACTTCATGGGGTCGAGTTGCAGACCCCAATCCGAACTGAGACCGGCTTTTTGAGATTCGCTCCACCTCACGGTATCGCAGCTCATTGTACCGGCCATTGTAGCACGTGTGCAGCCCAAGACATAAGGGGCATGATGACTTGACGTCGTCCCCACCTTCCTCCGAGTTGACCCCGGCGGTCTCCCGTGAGTCCCCAGCACCACAAGGGCCTGCTGGCAACACGGGACAAGGGTTGCGCTCGTTGCGGGACTTAACCCAACATCTCACGACACGAGCTGACGACAGCCATGCACCACCTGTACACCGACCACAAGGGGGCGACCATCTCTGGCCGTTTCCGATGTATGTCAAGCCTTGGTAAGGTTCTTCGCGTTGCGTCGAATTAAGCCACATGCTCCGCCGCTTGTGCGGGCCCCCGTCAATTCCTTTGAGTTTTAGCCTTGCGGCCGTACTCCCCAGGCGGGGCACTTAATGCGTTAGCTGCGGCACGGACGACGTGGAATGTCGCCCACACCTAGTGCCCACCGTTTACGGCGTGGACTACCAGGGTATCTAATCCTGTTCGCTCCCCACGCTTTCGCTCCTCAGCGTCAGTATCGGCCCAGAGATCCGCCTTCGCCACCGGTGTTCCTCCTGATATCTGCGCATTTCACCGCTACACCAGGAATTCCGATCTCCCCTACCGAACTCTAGCCTGCCCGTATCGACTGCAGACCCGGGGTTAAGCCCCGGGCTTTCACAACCGACGCGACAAGCCGCCTACGAGCTCTTTACGCCCAATAATTCCGGACAACGCTTGCGCCCTACGTATTACCGCGGCTGCTGGCACGTAGTTAGCCGGCGCTTCTTCTGCAGGTACCGTCACTTTCGCTTCTTCCCTGCTGAAAGAGGTTTACAACCCGAAGGCCGTCATCCCTCACGCGGCGTCGCTGCATCAGGCTTTCGCCCATTGTGCAATATTCCCCACTGCTGCCTCCCGTAGGAGTCTGGGCCGTGTCTCAGTCCCAGTGTGGCCGGTCGCCCTCTCAGGCCGGCTACCCGTCGTCGCCTTGGTGAGCCACTACCTCACCAACAAGCTGATAGGCCGCGGGCTCATCCTGCACCGCCGGAGCTTTCCACGCGCATCGGATGCCCGAGCGCGTCGTATCCGGTATTAGACCCCGTTTCCAGGGCTTGTCCCAGAGTGCAGGGCAGATTGCCCACGTGTTACTCACCCGTTCGCCACTCTTCCCCTCCCGAAGGAGGTTCATCGTTCGACTTGCATGTGTTAAGCACGCCGCCAGCGTTCGTCCTGAGCCAGGATCAAACTCTCCGTGAATGTTTGCCGGTCATCCGGCGACACACACGGGAGCGGAACCATGAGGAGGAATA
>NZ_JBJZOJ010000118.1:0-6555 GCF_047200655.1 Streptomyces sp. MS06 | reverse complement strand
GGCCGGCGCGACGACCGGCGTGACGACCGGCGTGACGACCGGCGTGACGACCGCGGTGGCTACCGTGGCCGGGACGACCGTCGGGACGGTGACCGCGGTGGCTACCGCGGGCGGGACGACCGTGGCGGCCGCGGCCCGCGCCGTGACGACCGCGGAGGGCGGCCGGGAGGCTTCCAGGGCCGCGACGACCGGCGCGGCGGCTACGGCCGACGCGACGACCGCGACCGCGACCGGGAGCCGATCAAGCGGCTGCCGATCCCCGAGGACGTCACCGGCGAGGAGATCGACAAGGACGTGCGGCAGGAGCTGCAGAGCCTGCCGAAGACGCTCGCGGACGACGTCGCCAGGAACCTGGTGATGGTGGCCCGGCTCCTCGACGAGGACGCCGAGACGGCGTACGCCTACGCCAAGGTGGCCCTGCGACTGGCGTCGCGGGTCGCCGCCGTACGGGAGGCCGCCGGATTCGCCGCGTACGCCAACCAGGAGTTCGCGGAGGCACTCGCCGAGTTCCGGGCCGCACGGCGGATGACCGGCGCGGTGGACCTGTGGCCCGTCATGGCCGACTGCGAGCGCGGGCTCGGGCGGCCGGAGAAGGCCCTGGACATGGCCGGTGCGCCCGAGGTGCACAAGCTCGACAAGGCCGGGCAGGTCGAGATGCGGCTCGTCGCGGCCGGAGCCCGGCGTGACATGGGGCAGTTGGACGCGGCCATCGTGACGCTGCAGAGCCCGGAGCTGGCGTCCAACGCCGCCCAGCCGTGGTCCGCGCGCCTGCGGTACGCCTACGCCGACGCCCTGCTAGCCGCCGGGCGGGAGAACGAGGCGCGGGAGTGGTTCGCCAAGGCCGTCGAGGTCGACCGGGACGGAAGCACCGACGCCTCCGACCGCCTCGCCGAAATGGACGGCGTGGACTTCGTCGACGCCCTCGACGAAGGCGAGAACGAGTACGAAGCCGAGGCAGAGCAGGACGGCGAGGCAGAGCAGGACCGCAGCGAGCCCGGAAGCGGACCCGCGGCCGCGGACGGAACCGGACGTCCTGCGCAGGACTGACGTCCAGCGGCAGCCCCGGGGCGGGTGCGGGAACCGGACCGGTTCCTGTGCCCGCCCGTTCAGTTCCCCAGGGCGCGCAGCACCAGGCCGGAGGCCGGCTTCGGACCGAACGACGTCGACTTGCGCGGCATCGTGACCCCCTGCTGTGCCAGATCGCGCACGACCTCCTCGTGCACCGGGTGCATCAGCACCGCCGTTCCGCCGTCGCGTTCCGCCTTGGTGACCGTCGCCGCCGTGTCGTGGATGTAGGCGATGTGCGCGGAGTCGTCGGGGATGCGCCAGACATGGTCGAGGAGGGCCGTGTGCAGCACCGTCGCGTCCAGGCTGCGCCAGGCCGCCGGACGGTCCGCCGGGACGGTGCGGGCCAGCAGATCCGGGTCCGGGCGGTCGACCAGATGGAAGCCGCCGTCCCCGGCCAGCAGGAAGGCGTTGCCCTCGCCGGCCGCCTCCGCCAGTGCCCCGAGCGCCGCGGGCAGCGGCTTCGAAAGGCTCCGCACCCGTGCGTGGGGGCGGACGGCGGCGACGGCGTCGGCGACCGGGAGCCCGTGGAGCAGCCGGTGGATGGCGCGGACCCGCAGCGGGTAGCGCACGGTGTCGACGAGCAGCACCAGGCCGAAGTCCCACGGGCTGGGGGAGGGATGCTCGGTGCGCAGCCGGCGGTAGGTGGCCCAGCGGTGGTGGCCGTCGGCGATGAGGGCCTGGTGGCGGGCGAGGTCTGCCTGCACACCGGCCACGTCCGCCGGGTCGGTGATCGACCAGAGGCGGTGGCGGAAGCCGTCCTCGGTCGTCGTGGCCAGCAGCGGGGGCTGGTCGGCGGTGCGTTCCACGACTTCCGCCGCCGTGCCCGCCGGGCCGTCCCCGCGGTAGGTCAGCAGCAGCGGTTCCAGGTTGGCGGAGGTGGCGCGCATCAGGGCCGCGCGGTCGGAGACGAGGTGCGGCATCACGTCCTCGTGCGGCAGGACCACGCCCTCCTCCGGATCGGAGACGCGCAGGGCGCCGATGATGCCGCGCTGCAGCAGGCCCGCGCCGTCGCGCTGCTCGTAGACGTACAGGCCCGGCTCGGGATCCGCGGCCAGTACGCCCTCGTCCCGCCAGCGGCGCAGAGTGGCGGCCGCCTGCTCGTTGCGGGCGTCCGCGGTGCGCGCCTCGGGAAGGATCAGCCGGACGATGTTGTACGGGTCGGCGGCCTGGAGGTGGTGCAGGCCGTCAGGGCGGACGACGACGTCATACGGCGGGGAGGTCACGGCGGCGAGGCTGCCGACCCGGTCGGGGTCGTAGCGCAGGCCGCGGAACGGGGTGAGTTCCAGACCTCGGAGCGCCGTTGCTTCCGAGTGACCGGCAGTGTCCATCCCGGCATCGTACGTGTGCCGGAGGCATGCGCGATGATCGGGGGGAAGACGAGCGAACGAGGAGCGATGCGGAATGAGCCAGACCGTCAGGACGAGGCCCGAGGGCAGCGGCCGGGCCCTGAGCGAGGCGTACGACACGGCGCTGCTCGACCTGGACGGAGTGGTCTACGCCGGCGGCGACGCCATCGCGTACGCCGTCGAGTCGCTCGACGCCGCGCGTGGGGCCGGCATGCACCTCGCGTACGTCACCAACAACGCGCTGCGCACCCCGGACGTGGTCGCCTCGCACCTCACGGAACTGGGCATACCGACGGTGGCCGAGGACGTCATCACCTCCGCGCAGGCCGTCGCCCGGCTGATCGCCGAGCAGGTGCCGGAGGGGTCGCGGGTGCTGGTGGTCGGTGGCGAGGGGCTGCGGGTGGCGCTGCGGGAGCGGGGTCTCAGCCCCGTGGAGTCCGCCGACGCCGACCCGGCCGCCGTGGTGCAGGGGTACGGCGGGCCGGAGCTGCCCTGGTCGCGGTTTGCGGAGGCCTCCTACGCGATCGCGCGCGGTGTGCCCTGGTTCGCGTCCAACACCGACCTGACCATTCCGAGCGCGCGGGGCATCGCCCCGGGCAACGGGGCGGCGGTGGAGGTCGTGCGGATCGCCACCGGTGCCGAGCCGCAGGTGGCCGGAAAGCCGCTGCCCCCGATGCACCGGGAGACGGTGCTGCGCACCGGAGCCGAACGGCCGCTGGTGGTCGGGGACCGGCTGGACACCGACATCGAGGGGGCGTTCAACGGCGGGGTCGACTCGCTGCTCGTGCTGACCGGTGTCACCGACGGCGCGCAACTGCTGGCCGCGGCGCCGCCGCAGCGCCCGACCTACGTGGACGCGGACCTGCGCGGCCTGCTCACCGGCCAGCCGCCCGTCACCGGGGACGGCGACGGCCACCGCTGCGGGGGGTGGACGGCGACTGCCGGCGCTGAGCGGCTGGAAATCGACGGCGGCGGGGAGAGCCTGGACGGGCTGCGTGCGCTCTGCGCGGCGGCCTGGACGGCGGCGGGCGAGGGCGTGTGCGAGCTGGAGGGGGGCAAGGCGCTGGCACGGCTCGGCCTGTGACCGGCGCGGGCGCGGGGCGCGGGCCGGACGGTGCGAGGTGCGGACCCCACCCCGGAAAACATTGGCAAGGGTAAGCTAACCTAACTCTCGTGTTGGTCGACAGTCCTGCCGCACACCGTGCGGGCCCCGCCCCCGCGTCCCCGCGCCGCCGCACGGCGTACGCGCTCGGGCTGCTGCTCTCCGGACCGCGGTCCTGGAACTCGCCGACCGGTACGTCGACGAGCTGTCCGGCGGCCAGCGCCAGCGCGTGTGGATCGCGATGGCGCTCGCCCGGCAGACGCCGCTGCTGCTGCTCGACGAGCCGACCACCTACCTGGACATCCAGCACCAGATCGGCGTCCTCGACCTCTGCGCCGAACTGCACGAGGAGCAGGGGCGCACCCTCGTCGCCGTCCTGCACGACCTCGACCACGCGGCCCGGTACGCCACCCACCTGATCGCGCTGCGCGACGGCGCGGTCGTGGCCGAGGGCCCCCGCGGGACGTGGTCACCGCGGAGCTGGTCGAGCACGTGTTCCGGCTGCGCTGCCGGATCGTCGACGACCCCGAGACGGGAACCCCCTGGTCGTCCCGGCCGCCCGCCGGGCACGCGCCCGGGTGCCCGCTACAGGAGCCTCCTGAGCCGGAACAGGTCCCGCAGCCCGGCCTCCAGCCGCACCCGGCCCGCGCCCCAGGCCCGGGCGAAGTGCAGCTCCCCGTTCACCAGGGCGACCAGGTCGTCCCCGCTCATGGCCAGCCGGATCTGCGCCCTCTCCCGCGGCGGTCCCTGAAGGGTCTCGGCCACCTCGATCCGGCCGCCGGTGATCCGGCCGGCGAAGGTGACGTCCAGGTCGGTGATGCGGCAGCTCACCGAGCGGTCCAGGGCCGCGGCGTCGCGTACGTCCCCCTCGGCTCGCCCCAGGGTGTCCGAAAACTTGTCGAGTGCGGCACGGCACTCCTCGATCGTGGCCATCGCGCCCGACGGTACCGCAGCGGTTCGCGGTAGCGTCTGGGCATGAGCGACACCGTGCCCGAGGAGCGGGCCCCGGCAGCGGAGGCGCAGACCGGGGCGGGGACCCCGTCCACGCCCGGGGACGACCCCGCCGCGCCCGCCCCGCTGGGCGTCCCCCGCACCCCCACCGGCAACGCCCGGGTGGACGCCGTACTGGACCGGCTGGGCGACGCCGACCACCTGGCCGCCGACCGCCACGCGGAGGTGTACGAGGATGTGCACCGGGGGCTGCGCGACGCGCTGACCGCGCTCGACGCCCGCCCGGGATCCCCGGCGCCCCCCTCGCCCTCATCGTCGTACGGGAACAGGAGCTGAACCGAACGTGGCAGGAGTCGCACGCCGCCGTCTGGACGCGGAACTGGTCCGGCGGAAGCTCGCGCGGTCGCGGGAGCACGCCAGCCAGCTGATCGCCGCCGGCCGGGTGACGGTCGGCAAGGCCGTCGCGACCAAGCCCGCCACCCAGGTGGAGACCGCCGCGGCGATCGTCGTCGTGGCCGACGACACCGATCCGGACTACGTCTCCCGCGGCGGCCACAAACTGGCCGGTGCCCTGGCGGCGTTCACCCCCGGGGGGCTGGTCGTGGAGGGCCGCAGGGCGCTCGACGCCGGCGCCTCCACCGGCGGCTTCACCGACGTGCTGCTGCGGGCCGGCGCCGCGCACGTCGTCGCCGTGGACGTGGGGTACGGGCAACTCGCCTGGTCGCTGCGGAGCGATGAACGCGTCACCGTCAAGGACCGTACGAACGTACGCGAGTTGACGCTTGACGCGATCGATGGGGAGCCCGTGGATCTTGTGGTGGGGGATCTGTCCTTCATCCCGCTCGGTCTGGTGCTGCCGGCTCTGGCGCGCTGCGCCAGACCGGACGCCGACCTGGTGATGATGGTCAAACCGCAGTTCGAGGTGGGGAAGGACCGGCTGGGCAGCGGAGGAGTCGTGCGGAGTCCGCAACTGCGGGCGGAGGCCGTGCGGGGCGTGGCCGACAAGGCGTGGGAGCTGGGACTCGGGGTGCGGGACGTCACCGCCAGTCCGCTGCCCGGGCCGTCCGGGAACGTCGAGTACTTCCTGTGGCTCAGTGCCGGGGCGCCCGCCCCGGACCAGGCCGATATCGACCGTGCAGTGGCGGAGGGGCCGCGTTGACACCTGACCGAGCGCGTACTGTTTTCCTGCTCGCCCACACCGGGCGGCCCGCCGCGATCCGCAGCGCCGAACTCGTGGTCAAGGGGCTGCTGCGGTCCGGCATCGGGGTGCGCGGCCTGCAGGCCGAGGCGCTCGACCTCCCGATCCCCGAAGAGGTGCAGCTCGTCAAGGAGGCGACCCCGCAGTGCCTCGACGGGTGCGAGCTGCTGATCGTGCTGGGCGGGGACGGAACCCTGCTCCGCGGAGCCGAGTTCGCGCGGGCCTCCGGGGTACCGATGCTCGGCGTCAACCTCGGGCGGGTCGGATTCCTCGCGGAGGCCGAACGGGACGACCTCGACAAGGTCGTCGACCGGGTGGTCACCAGGGCGTACGAGGTCGAGGAGCGGATGACCGTCGACGTCGTCGTCCACCGCAACGGCGAGATCGTGCACACCGACTGGGCGCTCAACGAGGCCGCCGTGCAGAAGGGCTCCGTCGAGAAGCTGCTGGAAGTGGTCCTGGAGGTCGACGGGCGGCCGGTCACCGGGTTCGGCTGCGACGGCATCGTGTGCGCCACCCCCACCGGGTCGACCGCGTACGCCTTCTCCGCGGGCGGGCCGGTGGTCTGGCCGGAGGTGGAGGCGCTGCTGATGGTGCCCATCAGCGCCCATGCGCTGTTCGCGAAGCCCCTGGTGACCTCGCCGGACTCGGTGCTCGCGGTGGAGGTGCAGCCGCACGACTCGCCGGGCGTGCTGTGGTGCGACGGCCGGCGGACGGTGGAACTGCCGCCCGGTGCGCGGGTGGAGGTGCGGCGGGGCGCGGTGCCGGTGCGGCTGGCCCGACTGCACCACGCCTCGTTCACCGACCGGCTCGTGGCCAAGTTCGCGCTGCCGGTGTCCGGGTGGCGCGGAGCGCCGCACTAGGCGCGCCGTCCGGCGGACCGCGCGGGG
>NZ_JBJZOJ010000117.1:0-6723 GCF_047200655.1 Streptomyces sp. MS06 | reverse complement strand
TTTCGGCCACCGGATTTCGGCCACCCGGTTGCGACCCCCCGACAAGGTGACCGAGTCGCCGGGTGACGGGCCGGTCAGGTGGCCCGGCGGAGGGCCGCGCCGGCGCTCACGGGTACGACACCACCGTGGACGGCACCGTCGAGGTCCCCGACGTCGGCGCGCCCGTCTCGTTGATGACGTGCCGGTACTGGCCGTTGCCGCCCAGGGAGATCACCAGCAGGTCGTGGAAGCGGACTCCGGGCCGCTGCGGCGCGGCGAAGCCGTGGTGCTGCACGATCGTCGGGTCGACGTTGTAGTAGCAGTAGCTGCCCAGCCCCCAGGCCTCGTGCTCGGTGACGTGGTCCCCGACCCTGTAGGCCGCGTAGCCCTGGACGGCGCCGTTCTGGATCGCGGCCTGGTTCGGGGCGTCGTAGGCCTTCTCGTTCTGGAAGAAGACCGTGCGGCCGCGCTGCCCGTTCCACTGCACGTCGTACTTGTTGAAGTGCTCGACGAACAGGCCGGTCGCGAGCACGTCGTCGCCGTTGACCACCAGGCCGTAGTCGGCGCGGTTGGTCTCCCAGCCGACGCCGGTGCCGTGGTCGGCGCGCCAGATCCAGGTGTGGTCGACGATGGTGTGCCGGTTGTTGATCACCATGCTGGTGGTGGCGCGTCCGGCGCCGGCGCCGCCGATGCGGACGAACACGTCCTGCACGGTGGTGGGGTCGTGGCGGTGGTCGCGCCGGGCCCACCGCGGGCCGACCTCGAGGAGCGTCTCGGAGGTGACCGGCCCGGCGTCGATCAGGAAGCCGGCCAGCCGGACGCCGCCGACGTCGGCGACCTTCATCGCGGCCGTGCCGTTGTCGGGGACGAGGGTGGCGTAGCCGAGGCCCAGCACCACCGTTCCCGGGCGGGTCACCCGGATCGGCTCGTCGACGTGGTACACGCCGGGGGTGAGCAGCAGGTGCAGGCCCTGGCGCAGGGCCCGGTTCAGGGTGGCCGCGTCGTCGCCGGGCCGGGCCACGTAGAACCGGTGGAGCGGCAAAGACCGGCCTCTCGGGGTGCCCTTGTCCCAGGTGACGCCGCGCGCGTCGGTGCGCTTGTCCGGCAGGAACACCCGGAACTCGTCGCCGTGGACGTGCAGGAACGGCTTCTCCCGGGAGACGGGAGTGGTGGCGAGGGTGGTGTACGGCGGGTCGGGGAAGCCCTGCGCGGGGGCGCCCTCGACGCCGGAGAACACCATGTTCCACACGGCGTTGACCCAGCCGCCGACCGTGCTGTCCCGGGTGTACCACTGCTGCTGGGAGTACGGTCCGACCCGGCCCTCGATGCGGCTGTCGGCGATGTAGCCGCCGCTGGCCCAGCCGTACCCGGAGGGCGCCAGGTTGAGGTCGCCGTGGACGTGCATGCGGCGGAACGGCGCCGCCTGGGCCACCGCCCAGCGGTTGGTGCCGTTCGCGGGGAACAGGGCGAGGTTCTCCGCCGAGCGCCAGAAGTTCTGCGTGGCGTTGCCGCCGAACCAGCCGGCGTCGACGGTGACGTCGCCGTGGATGGTGGTGTCGTCGGGGGACAGGCCCAGGCCCGAGATCGAGGTGTAGAAGCCGAGTTGGGCGTTGAGGTCGCGGTAGGTGCCCGGGCGGAACAGCAGGGCGTAGCGACCGTCGCCGAACTGCGCCGACTCCTGCTCGGCGAACACCTCGTCCAGCCTGGCCTGGATGTCCGGCGTCGACGGGTCGAAGACGAGGACGCGGGGCCCGAGGTCCCCGCCGCCCCGCAGCGGGCGGTGGTCGCGCCGCCCGGGCGCGGGGGCGGGGGAGGCGGCGGCCGCCGGTGCGGCGCCGAGCCCGGCGAGGGCGGGTGCGGCCACCGCCGCTGCGCCGAGGACGGCTCTGCGGCCGACGCCGGAGCGGTGCGGGGCGGGGGAGTCCGGGGGGACGGATGACATGGGGCGGCTCTCCTCGTTGGCCGTCCGGTTCGCCGCCGCCCGTGCGCGGCGAACGGTGGCGAGGTGACGAGCCGGTTTCGGGAAGTGAACGATCGAAGATGTTGGGAGCGCTCTCTTGCGGAGGAATGGTTCATTGCTGAAACGATCGCGTCAAGAGGGGGCGCACAACTTCGACGAGGTGGCTCCCGAACCCTTGACGCGCCGGTCTTCCGGAGATTAACTCACGTCCTAAATTAAGCCGTGATGATCTCCCTGGAAGGGACACCTGGAGCCATGCGCAGCATCCGAGCCGCGGCCGTAGGCGCCGTCACCCTCTCCCTCGCGCTCGCCGCCTCGGCCTGCGGAGGGGGTTCGTCCACCGAGGGCGGGTCGAACGACTCGCCCAAGACGCTGACCTACTGGGCCTCCAACCAGGGCGCCAGCATCGAGGTCGACAAGAAGGTCCTCCAGCCGGAGCTCGACAAGTTCGAGAAGCAGACCGGGATCAAGGTCAAGCTCGAGGTCGTGCCCTGGTCGGACCTGCTGAACCGCATCCTCACCGCCACCACCTCCGGCCAGGGGCCGGACGTGCTGAACATCGGCAACACCTGGTCCGCCTCGCTCCAGGCGACCGGCGCGCTGCTGCCCTGGGACGCGAAGAACTTCGGCAAGATCGGCGGCAAGGACCGCTTCGTCGACTCCGCGCTCGGCTCGACCGGCGCGCAGGGCAAGGACCCGGCCGCGGTCCCGCTGTACTCGATGGCCTACGCCCTCTACTACAACAAGCAGATCTTCGCCGACGCCGGCATCTCCCAGCCGCCCGCCACCTGGGACGAGTTGATAGCCGACGGCAAGAAGATCCAGGCCAAGGGCAAGCAGGCGCTCGGCGCCGAGGGCGCCAACGGCTCGGAGAACATCCACCACGTCTTCGTCTTCGCCAAGCAGCACGGCGCCGACTTCTTCACCGCCGACGGCAAGGCCGACTTCACCAACGACGGCGTGGTCGCCGCGGTCAAGCAGTACGTCGACCTGATGGCCAAGGACAAGATCATCCCGGCAGGCAACGCCGAGTACGCGCAGAACCAGTCGGTCAGCGACTTCGCCAAGGGCAAGACCGCCATGCTGCTGTGGCAGTCCGCCGCCTCCAACCTCAAGTCCCAGGGCATGAGCGAGGACGCCTACGGCGTCGCCCCGGTCCCGGTCCAGTCCGGCACCCCGGGCACCGGCACCCAGGTCGACTCCATGGTCGCCGGCATCAACATGGCCGTCTTCAAGAACACCGACAACCTCGACGGCGCGACCGAGTTCGTGAAGTTCATGACCGGCGACGCCGAGCAGAAGATCCTCAACAAGGCCTACAGCTCCATCCCGCCCGTCAAGGGCGCCCAGAGCGACCCCGCCTTCTCCGGCCCCGCCGACACGGTCCTCAAGGACACCCTCTCCCAGAGCGCCGCCGCGCTGCCCCAGGTGCCGGACGAGTCCCAGTTCGAGACGACGGTCGGCACGGCCGTCAAGGAACTGTTCGCCGACGCCGCGGCCGGGCGCCAGGTGACCACCGAGTCCGTCAAGGCCAAGCTGCAGAAGGCCCAGCAGCAGATGCCCTCGAAGTGAGCACGATGACCACCACCACCGCCGAACGGCCGGTGGGCGAGGGCACGCCCGGTGCGGCACCGCGGGGAACGTCCCGCGGCCGCGCCGGGCGGCTCCGCCGCGCCGGGCTGCCGTACCTGCTCCTCCTGCCCGCCCTCGCGCTCGAACTGCTCGTCCACCTGGTGCCGATGGTCATCGGCATCGTCATGAGCTTCAAGGAGCTCACCCAGTTCTACATCCGCGACTGGGGCAGCGCCCCCTGGTCCGGGCTCCGCAACTACAGCATGTCGGTGGACTTCAACGCCCCCGTCGGCGAGGCGCTGCTGCACTCCTTCTTCGCCACGGTCCTCTTCACACTGCTCTCGGTCGGTTTGTGCTGGCTGATCGGGACCGCGGCCGCGATCTGCATGCAGGACACCTTCCGCGGCCGGGGCGTACTCCGCGCCCTCTTCCTGGTGCCGTACGCGCTGCCCGTCTACGCCGCCGTCATCACCTGGGTGTTCATGTTCCAGCACGACAACGGCCTGGTGAACCACGTGCTGCACGACCAGCTCCACCTCACCGGCGAGCCGTCGTTCTGGCTGATCGGCGACAACAGCTTCTGGGCGCTGCTGACCGTGTCGGTGTGGCGCAGCTGGCCGTTCGCCTTCCTCATCGTGATGGCCGGCCTGCAGAACATCCCCGGCGAGCTGTACGAGGCGGCCGCCCTCGACGGCGCGGGCATCTGGCAGCAGATCCGCCGCATCACCCTGCCCTCGCTGCGCCCGGTCAACCAGGTGCTGGTCCTGGTCCTCTTCCTGTGGACGTTCAACGACTTCAACACGCCGTACGTGCTGTTCGGCAAGTCGGCCCCGCAGGCCGCGGACATGATCTCGGTCCACATCTACCAGGCCTCCTTCGTCACCTGGAACTTCGGCACCGGCTCCGCGATGAGCGTCCTGCTGCTGCTGTTCCTGCTGGTCGTCACCGGCGGCTACCTGATCGTCACCTCGCGAGGACGGAGGTACGCCAATGCCTAGTTCCCCCACGGCCCCGCCGACGTCCTTCGTGTGGACCCGGCGCGTGCTGCTGACCCTGCTGGCCGGTTTCGTGCTGGTGCCGGTGTACGTCATGGTCTCCAGCTCGCTGAAGCCGCTCGCCGACGTCTCCGGCAGGTTCCGGTGGGTGCCCAGCGGACTGACGATCCGCCCCTACATCGACATCTGGTCGACGGTCCCGCTGGCCCGGTACTTCGTCAACTCGCTGATCGTGGCCGGCGCGGCGACCGTCTGCTCGGTGGTCGTCGCGGTGTTCGCCGCCTACACGGTCAGCCGCTACGAGTTCCGCGGCAAGCGGGTCTTCACCGTCACCGTCCTGTCCACGCAGATGTTTCCCGGCATCCTCTTCCTGCTGCCGCTGTTCCTGATGTACGTCAACATCGGAAACGCCACCGGCATCGCCCTGTTCGGCTCCCGGGGCGGCCTGATCCTCACCTACCTCACCTTCTCCCTCCCCTTCTCCATCTGGATGCTGATCGGCTACTTCGACTCGGTCCCGCGCGACCTTGACGAGGCGGCCCTGGTGGACGGCTGCGGTCCGCTCGGCGCGCTGTTCCGCGTCGTGGTCCCCGCTGCGGTCCCCGGCATCGTCGCGGTGGCGGTCTACGCCTTCATGACGGCGTGGGGCGAGGTCCTGTTCGCCTCCGTGATGACCAACGACACCACCCGCACCCTGGCCGTCGGGCTGCAGGGCTACTCCACCCTCAACGACGTCTACTGGAACCAGATCATGGCCGCCTCCCTGGTGGTGAGCGTGCCCGTGGTGGCCGGCTTCCTGCTCCTGCAGCGCTATCTCGTCACCGGCCTGACCGCCGGAGCGGTGAAGTGACCGACGCTCTTTCCCCCGAGAGGACTTCCGTGACCATCGACCTCGCCGCACTCCCGCACGACTTCCTGTGGGGTACGGCCACATCGGCCTACCAGATCGAGGGGGCCGTGGCGGAGGACGGCCGTTCGCCGTCGATCTGGGACACCTTCTCCCACACCCCCGGGAAGATCGACAACGACGACCACGGCGACGTCGCCTGCGACCACTACCACCGCTGGCGCGAGGACATCGCCCTGATGCGCCGCCTGGGCACCAACGCCTACCGCCTGTCGGTCGCCTGGCCGCGCGTGCTGCCCGGCGGCGACGGCCCGGTCAACGCCAAGGGTCTCGCCTTCTACGACGAGCTGATCGACGCCCTGCTGGCGGCCGGCATCACCCCGTCCGTCACCCTCTACCACTGGGACCTGCCGCAGACCCTGCAGGACCGCGGCGGCTGGCCCGAGCGCGCCACCGCCGAGCACTTCGCCCACTACGCGTCGGTGGTCGCCGAACGCCTCGGCGACCGCGTCACCCAGTGGACCACGCTCAACGAGCCGCTCTGCTCGGCCTGGATCGGCCACCTGGAGGGCAAGATGGCCCCGGGCCTGACCGACCTCACGGCCGCCGTCCGGGCCTCCTACCACCTGCTGCTCGGCCACGGCCTCGCCGCCTCCGCGATCCGCGCCGCATCCCCCGGCGCGCAGGTCGGCATCGTCAACAACCTGTCCACCGTCCACCCGGCCTCCGACCGGCCCGAGGACCTCGCCGCCGCCCGCCGCGTGGACGGCCACACCAACCGCTGGTGGCTGGACCCACTGCACGGACGCGGCTTCCCCGAGGACATGCGGAAGCTGTACGGGGTCGAACTCCCGGAGCGGGCCGGCGACGCGGAGACGATCGCCGCCCCCCTGGACTGGCTCGGCCTCAACTACTACTTCCCGGCCACCGTCGCCGACGACCCCGCCGGCCCCGCCCCGCACGCCCGCGAGGTCCGCCGCCCCGGCGTCCCGCGCACCGGCATGGACTGGGAGGTCGACGCGAGCGGCATCGAGACGCTGCTGCTGCGCCTGACCGACGAGTACGGCGCCCGCCGCCTGTACGTCACCGAGAACGGCTCCGCCTACCCGGACGTCGTACGCCCGGACGGCACCGTCGACGACCCCGAGCGCCGGGCCTACCTGGAGTCCCACCTGGCCGCCTGCGCCTCGGCCGCCCGCAAGGGCGCCCCGCTGGCCGGCTACTTCGCCTGGTCCCTGCTGGACAACTTCGAGTGGGCCTACGGCTACGACAAGCGCTTCGGCCTGTACCACGTCGACTACGAGACCCAGGTCCGCACCGTCAAGGGCTCCGGACGCCACTACGCGGACATCATCCGCAGCCACCGGGAG
>NZ_JBJZOJ010000116.1:0-7273 GCF_047200655.1 Streptomyces sp. MS06 | reverse complement strand
CCTGCTGGCCCGGGGCGCCGACGGGCCGGAGGGATCCGGTGACGGCAGGCTCCTGCCCTTCACCTGGTCCGGTGTGGAGCTGTACGCGACCGGTGCCTCGGCCGTGCGGGTGCGGCTGTCGACGGCGGGGGAGAACGCGGTGTCGCTGACTCTCACCGATCCGGCCGGGCGGCCGGTCGCCGAGGTGCGGTCGCTGCTCTCGCGTCCCGTCACCGACGAGCAGTTGGGTGGTGGGCAGCCCGCTGTCCACGATTCGCTCTTCCGGCTCGACTGGGTGCCCGTTCCCGTTCCGTCTCCGGCGGCCACCACCGCGCTCCGCGCCGTGCAGTGGGCGGACGCGGTCCACGTCGCGGACGACGGAACGCTGCCCGAGCTGCCCGACGTCGTGGTGCTGCGGTGCGACACACCGGTCGCCGTGGGCGCGGAAGAGGTCGGTGAGACTACCCGGAACGTCCTCGAGGTGCTCCAGGCGTGGACGGGTGGCGAGCGGTTCACGTCGTCGTCCGCGACCCTGGCCGTGGTCACCCGGGGCGCGGTATCGGCCGACGGCGAGGAGGTCACGGATCTGGCCGGCGCTGCCGTGTGGGGCCTGGCACGATCCGCCCAACTCGCCCACCCCGGAAGGGTCGTGCTCGTCGACCTGGACCCGGGGACGGCGGCGGACGGAGCGGCGGTCCCCGCGACGCTGCTGGCCGAGATCACGGCCTCCGGGGAACCCCAGGTGGCCGTGCGGGGTGAGACGCTCCGGGCGGCACGCCTGGTCCGGGTGCAGGCAGAGGAGGACCCCGCCCCGGCCACCCGCTTCGACGCGGAGGGCCCGGTGCTGGTCACCGGCGCGGGCGGCATGCTCGGACGGCTGTTCTCCCGGCATCTGGTGACCCGGTACGGCGTGCGGGAGCTGCTGCTGACCAGCCGGCGTGGCCCGGACGCGCCCGAACTCGCGGAACTGGCGGACGAACTGCGGATCCTGGGCGCCGAGGTCGAGGTGGCCGCCTGCGACATGGCCGACCGCGCGTCCGTGGCGGCTCTGCTCCGGGGGCGCCGCCTGTCGGCGGTCGTGCACCTGGCGGGCGTCCTCGACGATGCCGCGCTGGCCTCCCTGACGCCGGAGCGCATGGAAGCCGTACTGCGGCCCAAGGCCTATGCGGCACTGAACCTCCACGAGCTGACCGCCGGCATGGACCTCTCGGCGTTCGTGACGTTCTCGTCGGCCGCGGGCACCCTCGGCAACGCCGGTCAGGGCAACTACGCGGCGGCGAACGCCTTCCTGGACGCCCTCGCCCAGCACCGCCGGGCCCACGGTCTGGCAGCGCAGTCCCTCGCCTGGGGTCTGTGGGAGAGCGACTCCGGCATGGCCGGCGAACTGGCGGAGGCCGACCGCCGGCGCATGAGCCGCGTCGGTATCGGCGCCCTGACCCCGGAGCAGGGGCTCGCCCTGTTCGACGCGGCCGTGGGCCTCGGCAACGCGGCGCTGGTGCCGATTGCGCTGGACACCGCGGTCCTCGCCCGTGCGGGCGAGGACCTGCCCCAGGTCTACCGCGGTCTGGTACGCGGAGTCGTGCGTCGGGCGGCCGCGGCCGGTACGGGGGCACGGGCGGACGCGCCGGCGGCGCTGCGGACGCGGCTGGCCTCCCTGCCGCCCCAGGAGCGTACGGCCGTCCTGCTGGACGTGGTGTGCGGGCAGGCCGCGATCGTCCTCGGACACGAGACCGGCAGGGAGGTGGAGCCCGACCGGGCCTTCAAGGACCTCGGGTTCGACTCGCTGACCGCGGTGGAGTTCCGCAACCAGGTCAACGCGGCCACCGGACTGCGCCTGCCGGCCACACTGGTCTTCGACTTCCCCAACGCCCGGGTGCTCGCGGAGCGCCTGCACGAGGAACTGTTCCCGGTGACGGACGAGGACTCCGCCGTCGAGGAGCAGGTGCGGCGTGTCCTGCAGGCGATTCCGCTCAGCAGGCTGCGCGAGTCCGGTCTGATGCAGGCTCTGCTCGACCTCGGGGGCGAGCAGGGCGGCCCGGCCGCCGATCCGGAGGCTCAGGGGCATGGCGAGGACACCGCGGAGGCCATCGACGGGATGGACACCGAGTCCCTCATCACCATGGCCCTCGACGGACTTGCCGCCGACGACCGCTCCTGACCCGCAGAAGGCGTGAAGTGCCAGGTCAGGCTGTTGCCGTGGAGGGGGTGAGGGCGACCGGGCGGGGTACCCCGCCGGCCCCGGACGCCTCCGCCCCCGCTCGGGTAGGGGTGGAGGCGTCCCCATGACAGGCCGCCCCGAGCCGACGGGCCGCCCCGAGCCGACGGGCCGCCCCGCTCAGCAGGCTCGCCCCACCCCCTTCCCGTGTCACCCCCCTTTCCTGTTCCTCGACCCACCCGTCCCGACCCCTGGAAGTGGCAGACATGCATGTGGCACCCAGCGCCAAGGGCACCGCGCCCTTCGGCGAGCACCGGACCTGGTTCCGCGTCACCGGCGACCTTCGTTCCGGCCGGCCGCCCCTCGTGGCAGTGCACGGTGGTCCGGGCAGCACCCACGACTACCTGCTGAGCCTCACCGCGCTGGTCGAGGACGGATGGCCGGTCGTGCACTACGACCAGATCGGCAACGGCGGCTCCACCCACCTGCCGGACCGCGGAGCCGACTTCTGGACCGTGGACCTCTTCCTCGACGAACTCGACAACCTGCTGCACCACCTCGACATCGCCGACGACTACGTGCTGTTGGGCCAGTCGTGGGGCGGCATGCTCGCCGTCCGGCACGCCGCCCGGCAGCCGGCGGGACTGCGCGGCCTGGTGGTCGCCAACGCGCCGGCGTCGTACCCGCTGTGGCTGCAGGAGATGAAGGTGCTGCGCGACCTGCTGCCGCCCGGCGTCAACGACACGCTGCTTCGTCACGAGGCCGCCGGTACGACCGACAGCGACGAGTACTTCCAGGCCATGCGGGTGTTCTACGAGCGGCACGTGTGCCGGGTCACGCCCTGGCCGCGGGACTTCATGGCCTCGTTCATGGAGGTCTACAACGACCCGACGGTGTACTACACCATGAACGGCCCCAACGAGTTCCACGTCATCGGATCCCTGCGCAACTGGTCGGTGGTCGAGAACTGCCCGGACGTACGGGTGCCCACCCTGGTGATCACCGGAGAGCACGACGAGGCCACGCCGGTGACCCAGAGCCCGTTCGTCGAACACATCCCCCGGGTGCGCTGGGAGGTCGTCCCGGACTCCAGCCACATGCCTCATCTGGAGGCGCCGGAGCGCTTCATGGAAGTGCTGCGTGCTTACCTGGCCGAGCTGGACGGATCTGCCTCCTGACTCACCCCTGCCCCTTCCGGAAAAGCGAGGTTAAGGGCAGGGCAGGGGGGGGTCTAGGGGTTCCGGAGGAAATTTATGATCTACCGTTGATGTCAGCTCCGGGAAACTCCAGCGCATAGTCGGAGAATGCCTGGGGCGTCTTCCCTGATCGAATCGCGGAGAGAATGAGATTTCCGTCGGTTCGAACTCCGTGCAGATATTCCGTCAGATTGTCCGTGGTGCACGAGACCGGAGGAAATATCGAATGTCCCAGCTGACTCTCAGCTCATTCGAGACAGCGCGTTTCCGTGCCCACGGGCCACGCCAGATCGACGAGATCGTCAAGCGTTACGGCCTGTCGGCGGACGTCCGTGAGACCGTGCGCGTGGTGTCCGAAGTGCTGCCGTTCCGGGTGAACGGGTACGTGCTGTCGCAGCTCATCGACTGGGACAACATCCCTCACGACCCGATGTTCCAGCTGGTCTTCCCGCAGCGGGGCATGCTCGCGGCCGAGGACGAGAGCGCGGTGGCGCGGGCCCTGGAGAGCGGATCCCGGCCGGAGCTGAGGGCGACCGTCGCGGAGATCCGCGCGCGGCTCAACCCGCACCCCTCGGGCCAGCGCGAGCTCAACGTCCCCAGCGACGAAGGGCTCGCCCTGCCGGGCATGCAGCACAAGTACCGCGAGACCGTGCTCTACTTCCCCGGGCACGGCCAGACCTGCCACAGCTACTGCACGTACTGCTTCCGGTGGGCCCAGTTCGTCGGCGACGCCGACCTGCGGTTCGCCGCCTCCAGCCCGGACCAGCTCATCGGCTACCTGTGCAAGCACCCCGAGGTCAGCGACGTCCTCGTCACCGGCGGGGACCCGATGGTGATGACGACGGATCGGCTCCGTTCGCACCTGGAACCCCTGCTCGCCGTCGAGAGCGTGCGCACCATCCGCATCGGCACCAAGTCGGTCGCCTACTGGCCGCACCGCTTCGTCACCGACCAGGACGCGGACGACGTGCTGTCCCTGTTCGAGAAGGTCGTGGACTCCGGTCGCAACCTGGCCGTGATGGCGCACTTCAGCCACCCGCGGGAGCTGGAGACGGACCTCGCCCGCCGGGCGGTGGCCCGCATCCGCGCCTCCGGTGCCCTCGTGTACTGCCAGGCGCCGCTGATCGCCCACGTCAACGACGACGCCCGGGTGTGGAACGAGCTGTGGTGCGCCGAACTGGCCGCCGGCGCCGTCCCCTACTACATGTTCGTCGAACGCGACACGGGCCCCCACGACTACTTCAAGGTCTCCCTGGCCGACGCGGTGACGATCTTCCAGGACGCCTACCGCGCCCTGCCGGGGCTGGCCCGCACCGTGCGCGGTCCGGTGATGTCCGCGACCCCCGGCAAGGTGGCCGTGGACGGTGTGGCCGACACCCCGCAGGGCCGGCAGTTCCAGCTGCGCATGCTCCAGGCGCGCGACCCCCGGCTGGTCGGCCGGTCCTTCCGCGCCCGCTACTCGCCCGACGCCGCCTGGATCGACGCCCTCGAACTGGACCCCGGGACCCCGTCCGACCTCGCGGCCGCGGTCAAGAGCGCCCGCGCGGCCTGACGGCGGCGCGATCCGAAAGGAGACGGCCATGTCCGGCCGGAACGTATCGCCCAACCTCGCGCTCAACCAGCTCGTGGCCGAGCGCAACGCCGCGGGGGAGTCCCTCGTGCACCTCGGCTTCGGCGAGGCGCGGCTGCCCGCGTTCGCCCCCCTGCTCGACCGGCTGGCGGCGGGAGCCCGGCGCAACGCCTACGGTCCCGTCGCCGGCGGCAGGGAAGTCCGTGAGGCGGTGGCCGGATACTTCTCCCGCCGGCGCATGCCCACCGAGGCCGATCAGGTCGTCGTGGCGCCCGGCAGCAAGCCGCTGCTGATGGCCCTGCACATGACCGTCCCCGGCGACGTGCTGCTGCCGCGGCCCTGCTGGAACACCTACGCCCCCCAGGCCCGGTACATGGGCAAGCAGGCCATCGGCGTGCCGATACCCGACGTGTGCGGCGGCGTTCCCGAGCCGGCCGCGCTGCGGGAGGCCGTGCAGGCCGCCCGCGTCCTCGGCCACGACCCCCGGATCGTCGTGCTCACCCTGCCCGACAATCCGACGGGCACCCTCGCTCCGCCGTCCCTGGTGCGGGAGATCTGCGCCATCGCGGAGGAGGAGGACCTGCTCATCGTCTCGGACGAGATCTACCGGGACGTCGTCCACGACCCCGCGACGCCGGTGCTGAGCCCGGCCGAGGTGGCACCGCGGCGCACCGTCGTCACCACGGGGCTGAGCAAGAGCCTCGCCCTGGGCGGCTGGCGCATCGGTGCGGCCCGCTTCCCCGACGGGGCCTGGGGCCGCCGTATCCGCGACGGCGTCGTCTCCGCCGCGAGCGAGGTCTGGTCGACGCTGGCCGGCCCCATGCAGGAGGTCGCCGCCTACGCGTTCGCCGAGCCGCCCGAGATCCGGGAGCGGCTGGCCGCGACCGCCCGGCTGCACGGCGTGGTGGCCCGCGAGGTGCACCGCGTCCTCGTCGCGAACGGCGCCCTGTGCCGCCCGCCGACCGGCGCCTTCTACGTCTACCCCGACTTCGAGCCGCTGCGCGGCGAACTCGCCGCACTCGGCGTCACCGACTCGATGTCCCTGCACCAGCACCTGCTGGACGAGTACGGCGTGGTCGTCCTGGCCGGCCATCACCTCGGCGACGTCGAAGGGGCCCTGCGGTTCAAGGCCGCCACCAGCATGCTCTACGGCGAGACGGCCGCGGAGCAGGAGGAGTCCCTCGCCGCGGCCGACCCGCTGAGCCTGCCGCACGTGCGGAACGTGATGACCCGTCTGGAAGAGACCTTCACCAAGCTCGTCCCGTGATCCGCCGGCCCGCGCCCACCGCCCGGCCGTCTACGAGGAGAGAAGCAGGACAGATGACAACGCAGCCCCAGGGCCAGACCGGCAGCGCACTAGTCTTCCCCGGCATGGCGCCCACCCGTTTCCCCGACGTGGCGAAGTTCATGCTGATCAACCCGCATGCGCGGCGCCTGCTGAAGACCGCCGACGAAGTGCTCGGCTACCCGCTGTTCGAGCGCTACCGCGAATCCGACGGCGACTACACCGAGTACGCCCAGGTCGCCTTCTTCGTCAACTGCGTCGCGCTGGCCCACTGGGGCGCGGACGAGTACGGCATACGCCCCGACGCCGTCGCCGGTCCCAGCTTCGGCAGCAAGGCCGCCGCGGTCTTCTCCGGCGTGCTGAGCTTCGCCGACGCCGTACGGATGACCGCGCAGATGGCACGTTGCGAGAACGACTGGTTCTCCCGGGAGTACCGGGACGCGGTGACGCTCTCCTTCACCCGGACCCCGCGCGAGAAGCTCGACGAAGTGCTGGCCGAACTGGATGCGCGCGGCGAGTGGTACGACATCTCCTGCCACATCGACGAGGACTTCTACATGGTGTCCCTCGACGGCGACAGCGCTGAGTGGATGGAGAAGAGGCTGCGCTCCCTGGGCGGCATGCCCCTGTACACCATGCGGCCGCCGATGCACTGCCGTGCCTTCGGCGCCCTGCGGGACCGCGTCGACGAGGAGGTGCTCAGCGGGCTCCGGTTCGCCGACCCGGTCCTGCCCGTCGTCGCCGACCAGGACGGCGCGCTGCTCACCACCGGCGAGCAGGTGCGCGGGATGCTGCTCGACGGCTATGTGCTGCCGGTGCGCTGGCCGGACGTCGTGGCGACGCTGCGGGACCGGCTCGGTGTCGGGCGGATCCATGTGTGCGGCCCGGACAGCCTGTTCGGCAGGGTGGGCATCACGACCCGCTCCTTCGACGTCGTCCAGGCCAACCCCAGAACGGCCATGCTCCCGCGCCGGGCTGTCGTTGCTGCCTGAAGCGGGCGGTGGCGGCAGCCCGGTGCGGGAGCCGGTGGCGGGGGGGGGGGGGGGGGGGGGGGGGGGGGGGGGGGGGGGGGGGGGGGGGGGGGGGGG
>NZ_JBJZOJ010000115.1:0-7389 GCF_047200655.1 Streptomyces sp. MS06 | reverse complement strand
CTCCGCGGTCAGCCGAAGCGCGGCACCCGCGGGGACGCCGATCCGTCCCCATCCGACCCGGCCAGCGTGAGGCAGTGATGAGCGAACAGACGTATGCAATGGCCGATCCCGACTACTACGCGCCGGTCGAGACGCTCGCCGAGCTCGGCCGCCGCTACCGGCCGTCCAAGGTCCCGGACGGCTGGGAGCACGCCGAGCAGAGCCTGTGGACCAGTTGGTCCCGCACCGGCCGCACGCTGCCTTCGCAGGGCTGGAAGGTGCATGTCTCGGCGCGCGCCGAGCGGCTGCCCGCCGTGCTCGACGTGTTCGCCGAGGAGTGCTTCGCCAGGGACGTCTGCTTCAAGCACGTGACCGCCGAACGCCTGCTGCTCGTGCTCCAGCACAAGCACGCCTCGCGTACCCAGAGCGGCAAGCTCCTGGTCGCCTACCCGGACGACGAGGACCGCGCCCGCGACCTGATGAACGTCCTCTCCGCGCGGCTGCGCGACGAGCAGGGCCAGTACATCCTCACCGACCGGCGCTTCGGCGACTCCAAGGTCGTGCACTACCGCTACGGCGCGTTCACCGCACGCCGGCGCCTGCTGCCGGACGGCACCGGCGAGCCGGTGATCGCCGACGGCCGCGGCGCCCTCGTCCCCGACCTCCGCGAACCCGGATGGCACCTGCCCGCGGGCATCGAGGACCCGTTCGCACCGGACGACGACGCCGCGGAGGAACCCGACGCCGACTTCCGGGGCTTCGCCTTCGAGCACGCCGTCCGGCACAGCAACGGCGGCGGCGCCTACGCGGGCCGGCAGGAGGCGACCGGCCGCAAGGTGTTCATCAAGGAGGCCCGCGACCACACCGGGCTGTCCTGGGACGGCCGCAGCGCGCCCGAGCGGATGGAGCGCGAATGGCGCGCCCTGACCGAACTGCACGCCGTGCGGCCGGGACTGGGTCCGGAACCGCTGGCCCGGTTCCGGGTGTGGGAGCACACCTTCCTGGTCACCGAGTTCGTCGAGGGCGTCCCGCTCAACAACTGGGTCACCACCCACACCCCCCTGGTACGGCCGCACGCCGGCCGGGCCGACTTCGACCGCTACTTCGCCGACTGCGCGGCGATCATCACCTCCCTCGAACACCAGGTGGACGAACTGCACCGGGCGGGCTACGTCTTCGGCGACATCAGCCCCGGCAACGTGCTGATCGGCCCGGACGGCTCGCCACGGCTGATCGACTTCGAGGCGGCACACCTGCTGGACGAACCCCCGGTCGCCGTGGCCACCGCCGGCTACGCGGCGCCCGCCCACCTCTCCCGCGAGGACCCGAAGGTCCAGGACGCCTACGGCCTCTCCGCCCTGGTGCGCCTGATGCTCGGCCCGAACCCGGGCGTGGTGGAACGCTGCCCGGGTTCCCTCGCCCACCTGCGGGCCGACCTCGCCCGCCGGGCGCCCGTCCCACCGGCGCTGTGGGCGCGCGCGGAGCGCCACCACCCGGCCGACGAACCGGCGCTCCTGCCCGGCCCCGAGGCCGTCGCGGCCGACCCGCGCCGCCATGTGCGCGCGCTGCGCGACGAGGTGGCGCGGGCGCTGACCGCCATGGCCGACCCGGAACGCACCGACCGGATCTTCCCGACCGTGCCGAACGGATACGCGACCAACACCGTCTGCGTCGCCTACGGCACGGCGGGCGTGCTGCACGCGCTGCGCCAGGCCGAGGTGGCCGTCGACCCGGCGCTGACCGAGAGGTTCCGCAAGGACGCCGTGGCCGCGACCCGGACACTCGCCCCCGGCCTGCACACCGGACTCGCCGGCGTGGCATGGGTGCTGGCGGACCTCGGCCTGCTGGACGAGGCGGCCGAACTGCTCGCCACCGCGGCCGCCCACCCGCTCACCGAGCACCGGATCGGTTTCGCCGACGGCGCGGCGGGCGTGGCGACGGCACACCTCGCCCTGTTCGCGCACACCGGCGACGCCGCGCACGTGGAGACCGCGGAACGCCTGCTCGCGCCGGCCCGCACCGACGAGTCGGTCGCCGCGGGCCTCGCGCCGGACGACCCGACCGGCTGGCTGCACGGCCGCTGCGGCGTGGCCTGGGCACTGGCGCCCCTCGGCACGGTCACCGGGGACACCGGCCTGCTGGACCGCGGCGTACGGCTGCTGTGCCAGGAACTCGACCGCGCGATGCCGGCCGAGGGCCCCTCGCCGCACTTCCCGGTCTCGGCCACCGACCGCCGCTCGATGCCCTACCTGTACTGCGGAACGGCGGGCATGCTGCGGGCGGTCGCCCGCTACAACCGCCTCCGGCCGGACGACCGGCTGACCGCCGTGGAAGGCGCCCTGATGCCGCGCCTGCGCACCCGCTACACGGTCATGCCGGGCCTCTACCAGGGTCTCGCCGGACTCGGCTTCGCGCTCAGCGACCTCGCCGCCGTCAGCGGCGACGCGGAGCACCGCGAGCACGCCCTGGACACGGCCGCGGCGCTGTTCAAGTACGCGGTGCCGGGCGACGACGGGGTCAGGTTCCTCGGCGACGGGCTCCAGCGGTTCAGCGCGGACCTGTGGAGCGGCTCCTCCGGGATCCTGCTGTTCCTGCACGAAGTGCTCCACCCCGGCCGGGACAGGCTGTTCAGCCTCGACCGGCTCTGCACACCGGGCGCCGTCGACGGCGGCGGCACCCCCACCCGACCAGGAGAGGACACAAGACCATGACACAGGTCGTCGCACTGCAGAGGATGGCCGGTCCGCAGGAGAGTGCCTGGAACACCGAGTTGGAGAAGATCTCTGACCTCAGCTACTTCCTGTGCGGACCCGCCCCCAGCGAGCTGAGCGCCTGGGCCTGCATCTGACGGGGCGCCGAAGCCGCGCCCGGTGCCCCCGTCCGCGAAGGACGGGGGCACCGTTCAGCCCTCCGCGCGGGCGGCTGCTACGTCCTGCGCGGGGCGAACCTCAGGACCCTCGGGTCCAGTGGCTTCGGGGAGTCCGGGCCGCGCCCGGTGCCCGGCTTGACGCGTAATGTGCACGCCGACGGATCCGTTCGGCCCGTCGGAGCGGATCTCCACCGAGTCGATGCCGCGTAGCTTGAGCGTGTATCCCATCTGGGCGGCCATCTGATTGGTCGGAACGCACACCGCGATCTGCTCGTGCGAGCCGTGTCCAGGTCCGCGTCCTACTCCGTGATCAGAGCGGCCACGTCCTCCCGCTCGGCCTCCCAGTCCGGGAAGGCGTTTCCGGCGGGGCTCCGCCGTTGAGCACGGACCGATAGCCGGCGAGGGGCTCCGCGCCGCCGTCGAGATCGTCGTACGTGGTTTCGCCGAGGACGCCGAGGGCCGAGCGCAGGATCTGCCGCGTGGTGCGGTAGCTGAGGGTCAGCTTCGCGGACCGCCCGCGGATGTTGACGCACCCCGGCTCGTCGCCGACCGGGCGTGCGGCCCGGACGACGCCGATCCGGGCGTGCGGCCAGGTGCTGCCGCCCGCCGTCGTCGCGACATGGAACGGCCATGGTGGGCTTCACGACGGTCCCCCTTGCGACGCCGGTGCCCAGGTGATCGGTACCACCGTATAGCGGGTGACCGACAGGGCGGCCAGTCGGTGCCCGGGCCTGGCCACAGGAGTCTCAGCTGCTTCCAGCCCGCCAGCCCGCCAGCCCGCCAGCCCGCCAGCCCGCCAGCCCGCCAGCCCGCCAGCCCGCCAGCCCGCCAGCCCGCCAGTTCGTCGGCGAAGTCGCGGAACTACCGATAGTTGGTTTGCCGCGCGTGAGCGGACTTGACCAAGGCGGCGAAGGTATTCTTGTTCTTTGTGAGTTCGACCTTGTTCTCCTTGATCAGCTTCTTCTGAATCGCTGCTTCTGCGTCCGACCAGATCTTGATCAGGTCGGACTTCCGCTTGCAGTCGACGTCGGCGAGTGCGATGTCGATCTGCGCCTTGGAGGCGGTGGTGCCGTGGTCCTTCGACAGGCCCTTCTCCATCGCGGCGTACGGGTTGGCGACGTCGTATCCGGCCTTCTCCATGCACCCGGACCACTCCTTCATGGCCTTCTTCACTCCGTGTTCGTCCCGCGAGGAGGTCAGGGACTGCGCGGCCAGTGTGTCGGCGAGGCGGGACAGTTCGGAGACCGGGGGGAACTTCGACCGGGACCAGCCGGTGCAGCCGCCCTTGCGCAGCTTCTTGCCGTTGTATTCGGCCCGTGCGGGCTGGGTCTTGCCGCGTCCGACGAAGTCGGTTCCGTGGCCGCCCGTGGGTGCGGCGGCCGGCTTCGGCTTGGTGTGACCGGTGAGGACTTCGACCTCGGCATCGGACAGCTCCGGCGTCTTCTGTTCGGTGCTCTTCTGCTGGTCGGGCGTGAGCAGGTAGCCGCGCCTGCCCGCGGCGGCACGGTCGGTGATGCCGTAGCGGCGTTCGATGTCGATGCTGTTGTCGCTGATGGACGGGTTGGCTCCGGCCCGAGGCAGAGAGACGCTGAGGCCGTAGTCGGCCATGCACTGTTCCTGCAGATCGGTGCGTGCCTGGTCGACGGCGACGGTGTCGGCGTAGGAAGGCAGGTAGGCCTCGAGCGGCAGCGTCAGGCCCTTCACCAGACCTGTTCGGGGCACCGCCTGGGGCCACTTGCTCCGGTCGACCGGGGGCTTCGCGGAGTCGGACGAGTCGGAGGCGGACCCGGACGACGAGCACGCGCTGAGGGACAGGGCCAGGAGGGCGACTGCTACGGTGATCGTTCGCTCGGGGGCGTGCACGGGTTTTCCTTCTCTACGTGGGCGGATCGGACGGAATCGTAATGGGCGTGGTGGAGAGCTGGACTCGTGTGATGGAGCTACTTCGGGAGACTGCTCCAGCGGATCACGCGGAACTGTCAGGACCGGCTACGGAAGAGGCACTCCAGACCGCCGAGGAGCGGATGGGCATCTCGCTGCCCGAGGATCTGCGGGCGTGGCTGGTTCGGAACAATCTGGATGTGCCCGAGGAAGACTTCGACGACGACGTGGCCTGCTGCGGCTTCGCCGGTTTTCCGGACGAGGGAATGTTCTTTCTGGGGGTCCGGTCGATGGCGAATCTCTACGCGAACCATGCGACGCATGGCGGGATCAATCCTCCGGATCAGTCGGACAATCCATTCTGGCGCAACGATTGGATTCCGTTCCTCTCGGATCAGGACGGCTGGACAGGAAAGTTCGTCGACGCTAGAGACGGGCGCGTCGGAAGGTGGTTTGTGGGGAATCCTACGACTGCGGGTGAATATGAATCACTGGCTCACTATTTCGACTCCGTGGCGGAGATGCTCATGCGGATCGCTGCTGGAAAGCATCCCGTCTGTTCCGTCGTCGACGGGCGGCTCGTGTGGTCGTGAGGCGCAGGCCACGCGAGGGTCCCCCCGGAATTGACCGGGGGGACCTTCTATTTTTTGTTTACGGGGTGGGTGCGGTGAATCCGTCGAGGTCGAGCCAATAGCCGTCGTCCTCCATCAAGCGCTGTTCCTTGACGAAGCCGCCGAAAGGCCGCATCGACTGGGTGTTCTGCCAGTTCGACATCGAGGACCGGCCACACGGCTCCTTCCACGTCGGTGCCGGGGCATCCGGGCGCAGATGGAGTGTCATGGTGCCGTCGGTGTTGCGCCGGAGATAGGTCTGCACGCACTCCTTTCCGCTGTACTTGACATGGTTGGGACCCGTGAGGTTTCCGGCGCTCTGGAGGGCGTTGGCGAAGGCGAACTCGTCACAGCTCTTCCTGTCCGTGCGCGCTTCTCCCGCGTCCTGGGTCCACAGGTCACTGAAGAGGCCGGTGTCCTTGTAGGTCTTCCACTGCCTGCCGCAGATGATCTGACGGTTGCGGTCCTGCTGAGTCTTGCCGCTGCCGTCGGTGGCCATCTTGTTGTCCAGGTAGGTGAGCGGCTTGCCGCCGTTGCGGTTGCCCCAGTCGATATTGGTTTTGCGCCACATCAGGTCGATGTGCGCGGCGGCCCCGGGGAACTTCTTGGAGTTCATGACGTACGTCGGCTTGTAACCCGAGAACACGCAGCCGGTACCGGCGTTGGCCACTACACTGTCGCAGCGGATGTCCAGTTTGGACTTCTCGACCTCGAGAGGATTCAAGATCGGGGCCTCATTGGTCGCTCCGTTGAAGGTCCAGTACGGAGTGATCGTGTTCACAGTCGAGCCGCTGGGCGTCCACTTGAACCGTGTGGTGATGGTCCTCTGGGCGGTATCGCCCTTTGTGAAGATATTCGACCCCTGCCAGTTGGCGCTCGTGATGCTGCAGTACCCCCGGCACTTGGCGTGGTAGTCCAGACTGGCCGCGTTCACCACGCCGTCCATCGACTCCAACTTGATCGTGGTGACCTGGTAGAATTCGGCGCTTTTAGGGTCGAGGTAGATCGTGTTGTAGTAGTCGAACCATGCGGTTCCATCCACTACATTGTCTTCCCCGTGGTGCCTCATCCCCAGTTCATCATGGACGCAGCTGCTGGTGCGCTTGCGGATAATGGACAGCGATACGGTAGAGCACGACGAGGTGCCCGTGGAAGCTGTAGCAGCCATTGCCGTGGTGGCGGCTGAAGTTCCGCTGCCCGCGAGGATGAAACCGCCGGAGATTTTCTCGCCTGGCTCGACCGGAGCCGGGTCCGGTGCGGCCGGATTGGCTGTCATGCTGCCGGTCATCTTCAGGCCGTTGTAGGTTCCCGGTGCGACCGCGATGGCATCGAAGGCGATGTCCGCGTCTCCGCTGCCGCCGTTGAAGTTGTCCAACGTGATCTGTGGGGTGGTGTTGGCGAAGAAGTACGCGCCAAGATCGACCCACTTGTTGGACTGGTTGGCCTTTTGCGAGATCGTGGCTTCTCGTATCCCGTCGTCTGTGCTGATCTTGTAGGTCGCGGCTGTGGTCTGTGCTCCATGGTCGGGTATGTGTGCGAAGACCTTGGCCTGGCCGTTGTGCGTGGTGATGGGCCCGTTGAGTTTCCAGGTTCCGGTGACCTTCATCCGGTTCGCGTTGGCCGGATAGGACTCGGGGGAGCGGGTGTGGGTGAACCAGAAGTGGTTGCCGTATCCCGCGCCGATCTGATGGGTGTCGATCTTGCCCGGGTAGGTGGTGACGGTGATCGGGTTGTCGACGCCGTCGTTGGTCAGGTCCATCCGGGTGTCCCAGGGGGCGAAGGTGAAGTTGAAGGTGCCGTCCGACGAGACGGCTCCGCATCCTCTGCTCGCGTCCACACCCGCGGGTGTGGTGCCGTCCGGGAGATCATCGATGATCATGGCGTTGGAGGGCAGGCCCGTGGTGGAGCAGTTCGGCGGGTACGAGCCCGCGTCGGCCTGTTCGCCGTAGCTGGTGTTGAATCTGTGCACCGCGTTGCCGCACTCGGCCAGTTGGTCGCAATTCTTCCACTGGTCCGAGGTGATCGGCTCGTGCCACCAGCAGTGCAGCC
>NZ_JBJZOJ010000114.1:0-7557 GCF_047200655.1 Streptomyces sp. MS06 | reverse complement strand
TGTATGACCCATGTTCGACTTGATCGAACCCAGCCACAGCGGAAGATCGGCCGGGCGGTCCCGGCCATACGTCGCCAGCAGCGCCTGCGCCTCGATCGGGTCACCCAGCGTCGTCCCCGTACCGTGCGCCTCCACCACGTCCACCTCGGCCGAGGAGACCCCGGCGCCGGCCAGCGCCGCGCGGATCACCCGCTGCTGGGCCGGACCGTTGGGAGTGGTCAGGCCGCTGGACGCGCCGTCCTGGTTGACGGCGCTGCCGCGGATCACCGCGAGCACCGGGTGGCCGTTGCGACGCGCGTCCGACAGCCGCTCCACCAGGAGCATGCCCGCGCCCTCCGAGCAGCCGACGCCGTCGGCCGATTCGGAGAAGGACTTGCAGCGGCCGTCCTTCGCGAGCCCGCGCTGGGTGCTGAAGTAGACGAACATGTCCGGGTTGGTCATGACGGTCACGCCGCCCGCGAGGGCCAGGGAGCACTCACCCGAGCGCAGCGCCTGCACGGCCAGGTGCAGGGCGACCAGCGACGACGAGCAGGCCGTGTCCACCGTCACCGCGGGGCCCTCCAGGCCCATCGTGTAGGCGACCCGGCCGGAGACGATGCTGCCGTCGCTGCTGCCGAAGCCGTAGTCGTGGTACATCACACCGGCGAAGACGCCGGTGCGGCTGCCCCGGAGGGACAGCGGGTCGACGCCCGCCCGCTCGCACGCCTCCCAGGCCGTCTCCAGCAGCAGCCGCTGCTGCGGGTCCATCACCAGCGCCTCGTTCGGGCTGATCCCGAAGAAGGCGGGGTCGAAGTCAGCAGCGTCGTGGAGGAAACCGCCCTCGCGGGCGACGGTGCGGCCGGGCTTGCCCGGTTCGGGGTCGTAGACGCCGTCGATGTCCCAGCCCCGGTCGGTGGGGAAGGCGGACACGGCGTCCACCCCGTCGGCCACCAGCCGCCACAGGTCCTCCGGGGTGGCGACGCCGCCCGGGAAGCGGCAGGCCATGCCCACGACGGCGATGGGCTCGGTCGCGGCGGTCGTGAGTTCGGCGTTGCGGCGGCGCAGCCGCTCGTTGTCCAGCACGGACTTTCTGAGCGCCTCGACGATCTGCTCGACGGATGCGTCCACGGTGAAGACAAACCTCTCGCTCGGTGAAGTCGGCGGGATCCGCGCCTTCAGTTGCTTTCGTCGGTCGACAGCGCCGCGCGGACCAGGTCGTCGACGGCCATGCCCTTGATCGTTTCGCTGCGGTCGGCGGGCGCCTGGGCCGGCGCGGAGCCGGTCGGGGCGCCCTGCCGGGCGGCAGCGAGTGCGAGCAGGCCGTCCAGCAGGCCGGCCTCGCGGAGGTCGTCGAGGGACAGGGTCTGCAGGGCGTTGCGGACGGCCGCCTGGTCGGGTTCCGCGGCGGCGGTGGTGGTCGTGGTGTCCCGCTCGGCGACGTCCGGGGCCGGGAGGGCGGGTGCCAGTTCGTCCAGCAGGTAGGTGGCGAGCACGGCAGTGCTGGGGTAGTCGAACATCAGGGTCGCCGGGAGGCGCAGACCGGTCGCGGTCTGCAGCCGGTTGCGCAGTTCGATCGCCGCCAGGGAGTCGAGGCCGAGTTCGGTGAATCCCTTGGTGACGTCGATGGCGTGCGGGTCGTCGTGGCGTACGGCGGCCACGTGGGTGCGGACCAGATCGAGCAGGGTGCGCTCGCGCTCCAGGCCGCTCAGGGGGGCGAGTCGCTCCTCCAGGGTGCCCGGGGCGGAAGCCGTGGCCGCGGGGGCGGGGACCGGTGCCGGGGACGGGGTCGTGCGGGCCTTGACGGGGCGTGCGGCGTCGCGCCGGGCAGTCCGGACGATCTCGCGGAAGAGCGGGGAGAGTTCGTCGTCCGCCGCCGTGGCCAGCGCGGCGGGCTCCAGACGGATCGGCACGAGCAGTGCGTCGTCCAGGGCGACCGCCTCGTCGAACAGGGCGAGGCCCTCGTCGGTGGTGAGGGCGGGCATGCCGAGCCGGCCCATGCGGTGCAGGTCGTCGTCGGTGACTCCGCCGCCCAGGCCGGTCTTGACCGTCCAGAGCCCGAAGGCCAGGGAGGTGGCGGGAAGTCCGGCGGCCCTGCGGTGCTGGGCGAGGGCGTCGACGAAGCGGTTGGCGGCCCCGTAGTTGCCCTGTCCGACGCCGACGAGGAGTCCGGCGCAGGAGGACAGCAGGACGAACGCGGTGAGGTCGAGGTCGCGGGTGAGTTCGTGCAGGTTCCAGGCCGCGTCGGCCTTCGGCCGCAGGACCGCGTCGATCTGCTCGGGTGTGAGGGCGCCCGTCAGGGCGTTGTCCATGACGCCGGCGGCGTGCACGACACCGCGCAGGGGCCGGTCCTCGGGGATGTCCGCGAGGAGGCCGGCCAGAGCGGTGCGGTCGGCGGCGTCGCAGGCCACGGCGGTCGCTTCGGCGCCGAGCGCGGCGAGTTCCGCCAGGAGTTCGCGGGCGCCGGGCGCGTCCGGTCCGCGGCGGCTGGTCAGCAGCAGGTGGCGCATGCCGTGTTCGGCGACGAGGCGCCGGGCCACGAGGGCGCCGAGGCCGCTGGTGCCTCCGGTGACGAGAACGGTTCCGTCGGGGTCCCAGGGCGTGGGCCGTTCGGTCTCGTCGACGGGGATGCCGGTGAGCCGGGGGACGCGGACGTCGCTGCCGCGCACCGCGAACTCGGGTTCGCCCAGGGCGGCGAGCGGCGCGGTGACCCGGCTTCCCGGACCGAGGTCGGCGAGCAGGATGCGGCCCGGGTTCTCCTGCTGGGCGCCGCGTACGAGGCCCCAGACGGCCGCCTGTACGACATCCGCGGACTCGTGGGTGCCGGTGTCGTCGCCGACGGCGACACCCTCATGGGTGATCACCATCAGCCGGGAGCCGGCGAGGCGTTCGTCGGCCAGGAAGGTCCGGACCGTGTCCAGTACGTCGCCCAGCACGGTCCGCACCGCGGACGGGACCTGCCCGGAGGGGCGGGGGCAGGGGTAGAGGACGAGATCCGGCACGAGCCCGTCGGCGTCGAGAGCGGCGGTGAGGGCCGCCGGACTGTCGTACGCGGGTGTGTCGTCGTCGACTCCGGCGTCCGCGGGGTCGGTGCCGATGAGCGCCCACCGGCCCGCGGTGGTGCCGCCCGCGGTGCCGAGCGGCAGGTGGCTCCAGCCGACCCGGTACAGCGCCTCACGCTGTTCGGTTCCGGTCGAGGCGGCTGCCGCGGCGGCGACCCGGTCGGGAGTGACGGCCCTGACGACGAGGGACTCCACCGTGGCGACGGGCAGGCCGGTGCCGTCGGCCAGTTCCAGCCGTACGGCGTCCGGGCCGACGGAGTTGAGCTTGACCCGCATGTGGGCGGCGCCGCCGGCGTGGAGGGAGACCCCGGTCCAGGCGAAGGGCAGGTGGGAGGCGCCGACGTCCTGGGGGCGGTAGCCCCCGAGGAAGTCGGTGGCGCTCAGTGCCGCGTCCAGCAGGGCGGGGTGCACCCGGTAGCCGGTGGCCTCCTCGCGGGCGTCCTCGGGGAGCGCGACCTCGGCGTACACGTCCTCGCCGTGCCGCCACACGGCCTTCAGGCCGCGGAAGGTGGGGCCGTAGTAGTAGCCCTGGCTGGTCAGGTACTCGTAGACGTCGCTGATGTCCACGGACTCGGCGCCCGGGGGCGGCCAGGCGCCGGCGCCCAGGGGGGCGGGCGGAGCGGTGGGGTTCTCGGAGGAGGCGAGAAGGCCGGAGACGTGGCGGGTCCAGCCGACGTGATCGGGTGCGTCCTCCGCCCGCGAGTACACCGCGAGGGAGCGCCGGCCGGTGGCGTCCGCGGCGCCGACGAGGACCTGTACCGCGGTGCCGCCGGTGGCCGTCAGCGGCATGATCTGCTCGATGGTGAGTTCCTCGACGAGGTCGCAGCCGACCTCCTCGCCGGCGCGCAGGGCCAGTTCGACGTAGCCGGTGCCGGGCAGCAACAGGGTGCCCAGCACGTTGTGGTCGGCCAGCCACCGCTGGCTGTCCATGGCGAGTCGGCCGGTGAGCACGACGCCGCCGGACTCCGGGGAGACGACCACGGCGCTGAGCAGGGGGTGACCGCCGGGCAGCTGGCCCGCGTCCTCGGCCCCGCCGGACGTCGCCGTGGCGGTGGCGTCCAGCCAGTACCGGCGCTTCTCGAAGGGGTAGGTGGGCAGGTCCAGTCGGCGTTCGCCGTGGTCGGCCAGCAGGGCGGCCCAGTCGGGCCCCGCGCCGTGCGCGTGCAGCCGGGCGAGTGCGGTGAGGAGCGCCTGCGGCTCGGGCAGGCTCTTGTCCAGGGCAGGTACGACGACGTGGTCCGTGCCCTCCAGGCCGGCCGCGGCGAGTGCGCTGAGCACCCCGTCGGGGCCGATCTCCACGTAGCGGGTGACGCCCTCGGCCTCCAGCCGGCCGAGGCCCTCGGCGAAACGCACGGCCTGGCGGACGTGCCGCACCCAGTAGTCGGCCGAGCCCAGTTCCTCGGGGTGAGCCTCCTGACCGGTGACGTTGGAGACGATCCGCAGCGACGGGGTGCCGTAGGTCAGTCCGGCGGCGACCCGGCCGAACTCCTCCAGCATGGGTTCCATCAGGGGCGAGTGGAAGGCGTGCGAGACGCGCAGTCGGCTGGTCCTGCGGCCGAGCCCGGCGAAGTGGGCGGCGACGGCGAGGACCTGGTCCTCGTCACCGGAGACGACCACCGAGGTGGGGCCGTTGAGCGCGGCGATTCCGGTGGCGTCGCCGAGCAGCGGCAGCACTTCCTCCTCGGTGGCCTGCACGGCCATCATGGCCCCGCCCGCGGGCAGCGCCTGCATGAGCCGCCCGCGGGCGGCGACCAGGGTGCAGGCGTCGGGCAGGGACAGCACTCCGGCGACATGGGCCGCGGCGAGTTCGCCGACCGAGTGGCCCACCAGGACGTCGGGGGTGACACCCCAGCTCTCCAGCAGCCGGTAGAGCGCCACCTCGAACGCGAACAGGGCGCTCTGCGTGTAGACGGTCCGGTTCAGTTCGGGCGTGTCGGTGGTGTCGTCGAGGCCGTCGCCGACGGTGAACATGACGTCCCGCAGCGGGCGGTCCAGGTGCCGGTCCAGGTGTTCGCACACGGCGTCGAGGGCGGAGGCGAACCCGGGGAACGCGGCGTACAGGCCGCTTCCCATGCCGGGGCGCTGGGCGCCCTGTCCGGAGAAGAGGAACGCCGTCGGGGCGTCCGGCTCCACGGTGCCCGCGACGGTGCCGGGGCGCTCCTCCTGTGCCGCGAGGGCGGCGAGCGCGGCGAGCGCGTCGTCCCGGTCGGCGGCGAGGACGACGGCCCGGTGGTCGAGCGCGGCACGGGTCGTCACCAGCGACAGGGCGGTGTCGGCGAGGTCACGTCCGGGGTCCTGCTGCAGCCAGGACGCCAGCTGTGCCGCCAGGCGCGGAAGACCGGAAGCCGTCCTGGCCCCGAGGACGAGCGGCACCGCGGGCAGCGCCTCCGCGGTCCGCGGTGCCGGGGCGGGCTCCGGCTCCGGTGCGGGCGCGTCGCCGGGCGCCTCCTCGATGATCAGGTGGGCGTTGGTGCCGCTGAGCCCGAACGACGAGACGCCGGCCCGGCGCGGCTGTTCCCCGCGCGGCCAGGGACGTTCCTCCGTGAGGAGCCGGACGTTGCCCTCCGTCCAGTCGACCTGCGGGGAGGGCTCGTCGACGTGGAGGGTGCGCGGCATGGTCTCGTTGCGCAGGGCCATGACGGCCTTGATGACGCCGCTGACGCCGGCCGCCGCCTGGGCATGGCCCATGTTGGACTTGATGGAGCCGAGCCACACGGGTTCCCGGGCGGCGCGTTCCCGGCCGTAGGTGGCGAGCAGTGCCTGTGCCTCGATCGGGTCGCCGAGGCGGGTGCCGGTGCCGTGGCCCTCGATCAGGTCGACGTCCGCGGCCGTCAGGCCGGAGGCCTCCAGTGCCTGCCGGATGACGCGCTGCTGGGAGGGGCCGTTGGGGGCGGTCAGCCCGTTCGAGGCGCCGTCCTGGTTGATGGCGCTGCCGCGGATGACCGCGAGCACCGGGTGGTTGTTGCGGCGGGCGTCGGACAGGCGCTCCACCAGCAGCAGGCCCACGCCCTCGGACCAGCCGGTGCCGTCGGCGGTCCCGGCGAACGCCTTGCACCGGCCGTCCGCGGACAGCCCGCGCTGCTGACTGAAGTCGATGAACAGCTCCGGGGTCGCCATGACGGTGACTCCGCCGGCCAGCGCCATGGTGATCTCGCCCTGCCGCAGGGCCTGGCAGGCCATGTGCAGGGCGACCAGGGACGAGGAGCACGCCGTGTCCACCGTCACCGCGGGGCCCTCCAGGCCGAAGGTGTAGGCGACACGGCCGGAGGCGATGCTGGCGGCGCTGCCGTTGCCGATGTACCCCGTCAGGTCGTCGGGCACGTGCGGCAGGCGGCTGCGGTAGTCGTGGTACATCACGCCCGCGTACACGCCGGTCCGGCTGCCGCGTACGGACTCCGGATCGATGCCCGCGCGCTCGAACGCCTCCCAGGCGCCCTGGAGCAGCAGCCTCTGCTGCGGGTCCATCGCCATCGCCTCGCGGGGCATGATGCCGAAGAACTCGGGGTCGAACTCGTTGGCGTCGTACAGGAAACCGCCCTGCCGGGTGTAGGTCCGGCCGGCGACTCCCGGCTCGGGGTCGTAGAGCGAGTCGAGCGGCCAGCCGCGGTCGTCGGGGAAGTCGGCGACGACGTCGCGGCCCTCGGCGACCATCCGCCACAGGTCGTCCGCGGAGCGCACCTCGCCGGGGAAGCGACAGCTGATCCCGACGATGGCGATCGGTTCGTCGGTGTGCGCCGGCACGGCGGGGGCCGCCGTGCCGGACTGCGGTCCGGCGGTCTGCGCTGCGGTGTCCGGGGAGACGCGGCTCTTGAGGTATCCGGCGGCGGCCCGCGCGGTGGGGTAGTCGAAGACGAGCGTGGCGGGCAGCCGGACCCCGGCCTCCGCACCGAGCGCGTTGCGCAGTTCGACCGCGGCCAGCGAGTCGAATCCGAGGTCCTTGAAGGCCCGGTCGGCTCCGACGGCGTCGATGCCGGAGTGGCCGAGCACCGCGGCGACGTGCTTGCGCACCAGGTCCACCAGCAGGCGGTCGCGCTGGGAGTCGTCCAGTCCGGCGAGTCGGCTACCGAGCGTGCTGCCGCCGTCGGCGGTGGCCGAGCGGGCGGTCCTGCGGGCAGGTGTGCGGCTCATGCCCTTGAGCAGGGCGGGGAGTTCGTCGCTGCGTGCGGCGAGGGCGGTCGCGTCGACACGCAGGGGGACCTGGACGGGCTGGTCCGTCCGGACCACAGCCGCATCCAGCAGATCCAGTGCCTCCGCCACCGGCAGAGCGGGCAGGCCCAGACGAGCCATCCGCACCTCCGCATCCGCCTGCGAAGAAGCACCACCCAACCCCGTCTCCGCCCCCCACAAACCCCAGGCAAGAGACGTGGCAGGCAGGCCCTGAGCCTGACGATGAACGGCGAGAGCATCGAGGAAGGTGTTGGCCGCCGCGTAGTTCGCCTGCCCCGCGGCCAGCACCAGACCACCCGCCGAGGAGAACAACACGAACGCCGACAGATCCAGATCACGCGTCAGATCGTGC
>NZ_JBJZOJ010000113.1:0-8237 GCF_047200655.1 Streptomyces sp. MS06 | reverse complement strand
CGCCGTGCCGGGCAGACATCCAGGTTCTCTTCCGCTACTACGCCAAGTTCCCGGCCGAAGCGAACCATGCCAGGCCACGGACGATGACGGTGTGGAGAGCGCCTGAGTGGGACTCTGGCCCGGAAATACCCCGGAACTGCTGGTCAGAGCTGGGACACGGGTGGGAGGTATCGGGAGTGAGGGCGTGTTTCGACTTGCTGCCTACGTGTGTGCCGAGAAGGGCGCCTGCCGGGCATCTTCCCTGGTCAGGCGCCCTTTTCCGGCCTCTAGGCTAGAAGAAGCCCAGCTTCTTCGGCGAGTACGAGACCAGCAGGTTCTTCGTCTGCTGGTAGTGGTCGAGCATCATCCGGTGGTTCTCGCGGCCGATGCCGGACTTCTTGTAGCCGCCGAAGGCCGCGTGTGCCGGATAGGCGTGGTAGCAGTTGGTCCAGACCCGGCCCGCCTTGATCTCCCGGCCCATCCGGTACGCGGTGTTCCCGTCACGGCTCCACACGCCCGCACCGAGGCCGTACAGGGTGTCGTTGGCGATCTTGAGGGCCTCGTCGACGGAGTCGTAGGTCGTCACGGACACCACCGGCCCGAAGATCTCCTCCTGGAAGATCCGCATGTCGTTGGTGCCGCGGAAGATCGTCGGCTCGATGTAGTAGCCGTCGTCCAGCCCGGCCACCGTGCGGGGGCCGCCTCCGGTGAGGATCTCGGCGCCCTCCTTCCGGCCGATGTCGAGGTAGGACATGATCTTCTCGTACTGCTCGGTGCTGGCCTGCGCGCCGATCATCGTCGTCGGGTCCAGCGGGTTCCCGCCGGTGATGGCGCGGGTGCGCTCCACGCAGCGGGCCATGAACTCCTCGTAGATAGAGGAGTGGACCAGCGCCCGCGAAGGACAGGTGCACACCTCGCCCTGGTTGAGGGCGAACATCACGAAGCCCTCGACGGCCTTGTCGAGGAAGTCGTCGTCGGCGGCCGTCACGTCCGGCAGGAAGATGTTCGGGCTCTTCCCTCCCAGCTCCAGCGTGACCGGGATGATGTTCTCGGAGGCGTACTGCATGATCAGGCGGCCCGTGGTGGTCTCGCCGGTGAAGGCGACCTTGGCCAGGCGCGGGCTGGAGGCGAGCGGCTTGCCGGCTTCGACGCCGAACCCGTTCACCACGTTGACCACGCCCGGGGGCAGCAGATCGGCGATCAGTTCGACCACGTACAGCAGGCTCACCGGGGTCTGCTCGGCCGGCTTGATCACCACGCAGTTGCCGGCGGCCAGCGCCGGCGCGAGCTTCCACGCGGCCATCAGTACGGGGAAGTTCCACGGGATGATCTGTCCGACCACGCCCAGCGGCTCCTGGAAGTGGTAGGCCACGGTGTCCGGGTCGATCTCGGAGATGCTGCCCTCCTGGGCGCGCACCACGCCCGCGAAGTAGCGGAAGTGGTCCACCGCCAGCGGGATGTCGGCGGCGAGTGTCTCGCGCACCGGTTTTCCGTTGTCCCACGTCTCGGCCACGGCGATCTTCTCGAGGTGCTCCTCGATGCGGTCCGCGATCCGGTTGAGGACGTTGGCCCGCTCGGCGACCGGCGTGCGGCCCCACTTCTCGGCGGCCGCGTGCGCGGCGTCCAGGGCGAGTTCCACGTCCGCCGCTCCGGAGCGGGCGACCTCGGTGAAGGTCCTGCCGGTGATCGGCGACGGGTTCTCGAAGTAGCGGCCCTCGACGGGTGCCACCCAGTCGCCGCCGATGAAGTTGTCGTAGCGGCGGGCGAACTCGACGATGCTGCCTTCTGTCCCAGGCTGCGCGTACACCATGGCGGCTCTCCTCGAAGGGGCGAGTACGGCGGTACGGCAGCGGCGCCGCACCGGGGCTCACCGTGCACCGGGGAGGTTGGCGGAAGGTTGGCGCCCGTATCCGCCGCCCCGTTCACCGGGGAGTCGCCGTCACTCGCGGAGCGCGGTGCTCAGGCGGCCGACGGCGATCGGGCCGCGCCGGTCGCCGGGCGCCAGCAGCCGCAGTGCGTGCTCGTGCACCTCGGCGTCGTACGGAGCCCGCTCGCCGTAGCGCAAGGCGTGCTCCGGGCCGCTGCTCGCCAGCACCGCCTCCCGCACGGCCACCTCCAGTTGGGCCCGCCATTCCACGATGCCTGGTGCCTCGGACCGGGGCAGCAGCGGACCCCGGTAGTGGCGCAGCGCGGTGCCGGTGTCGCCGTCCCGGAGGGCGTTCAGGACGTCGGCCGCGTCGCAGGAGACGGGCGCGGTCAGGCCGTAGCGGCGGGAGGCGACGGCTCCGCCGAGGGCGCGGCGCAGGTGGGAGACCTCCGCCTTGAGTGTGGACGTGGTCACCGGTCGGTCGCCGTAGAGGGCCTCGCGCAGCCGGTCGGAGGTGAACCCGTCGGGCTCCAGTGCGAGCAGGGTGAGGATCTCCAGCTGACGCGGAGGCAGCGGCAGTGCCACGCCGTCGCGTTCGGCCCGGGCGACGCCCAGGCAGCTCAGCCGCACCCCCGCCGCGCCCTCCGCCGGGGTCGCGGGTGACTCCGCGGGTGGCGGGGTGGAGGCCAGTCTGCTCTCCAGGGCCGTCGCCAACGAGCGCACGGTCGCCATGGCCAGCGGGTGCGAACGGTCCCAGGTGGTGGACAGGTCCAGCACCCCCAGCACGCTGCCGTCGGGAGCGCGCACCGGCGCGCAGTAGCAGACCCACCCGTGCAGCGCGGACACCAGGTGCTCGGCGGAGAAGACGGTGCTGGGCCGGCCGGTGCGCAGGGCGAGCGAGAGCGCGTTCGTCCCCATGGCCGACTCGTCCCAGCGGCCGCCGGGCGCGAAGTTGACCCGCTCGGCGCGGGTGCGCATGGTGCGTCCACCGCACGTCCACAGGATGGTGCCGGACTGGTCGGTGACCGCGCCGACGAATCCCGCCTCTTCGGCGATGCTGTGCAGCTCGGAGGAGAGGTCGCCGACGGGCCGGTGCAGCGGTGAGGCGGCCCAGCGGCGCGCCACCGGGACGCCCTCGTCGGCCGGCGCGCTGTCCTGTCCCGGGTCGACGCTGTCCAGCGAGCGCGCCCAGGACTCCGCCACTTCGGGCCGCAGCGGCACGCTGCCGGAGGGCGACCGCCGGGCCATCCTCAGGCGCGGGATCCAGCGGGACCACTCGTCCTCCAGCGTGGCCCGGTGCCGTCGGAGGTCACTGCCCTGTGACATCGCTTCCCCTGCCTTCGTAGCGGGACCAGCGCGCTCTGCCTGCCCGCTCCCGGTCCGACGGACCCGTCGCACGGACGGGGAACACCTGCGGACGGACGGAGGGACTGACGGGCGGGCGGCGCAGTCGGTGCGGCCGGCCCGCGTCGGCACTCGGGCCCACGACAGAGTTATCGGACAACCCGTACGGAAAATCAAGGCCGCGGGCGTGTTGCGGCCGTGTGGAACCTCCCCGCGGGTGGCGTCCGCGGCGATACGGGGGCGGGCCGCCGGGCGGGTGGCGTCCGCCGCGGGATGGCGGCCCGGTCGTGTCCGGCCTCTTCGGCGTCCCGGTCGGCGGTCCGCCGGGTGGTCGAACGCAGCCGCGGCGGGGGCCGGCGGAAACTCAGGTGTCCGAGGGCGCCCGATGCCCGAGACTGACGTGATGGAGCAACTGCGGCGGATCGTGGGAATCGTCGGTGACGTCCTGGAGCCCGTCCTGCTCGGCAGCTACCTCCACGGCTCGGCCGTGCTCGGGGGCCTCAAGCCGGCCAGCGACCTGGACGTTCTGGTGGTCACGCGGGAGAGTCCGGACCCGGGCATGCGGCAGGCGCTCCTGGAGGGCCTGCTGGCGGTCTCCGGGCGCGCGGCCGGCGGCCGGCCGGTGGAACTCACCGTCGTCGTCCGGTCCGAGGTCCATCCCTGGCGGTTCCCGCCGCTCGGCGACTTCCTGTACGGCGAGTGGATGCGCGACGAACTTCTGGCGGGAGGCCCTCCGCGGCCCGGCCCCATGCCGGACCTCGCCCTGCTGCTCACCATGGTCCTGGCCGGCGACCACCCGCTCACCGGGCCGCCCCCTGCCAGGCTCATCGGTCCCGTGCCGCACGGCGACGTCGTCAGGGCGAGTGTCGCGGGCATCCCCGAGCTCGTCCGCGGCCTGGCCGACGACACCCGCAACGTCCTCCTGACCCTCGCCCGGGTCTGGACCACGCTCGCCACCGGCGAGATCCTGCCCAAGGACGTCGCCGCGGACTGGGCCCTCGCCCGTCTCCCCCCGGAGCACCGCCCGGTGCTGGAGCACGCCAGGGACCTGTACCGCGAGAGCCGCTACGAGGACGAGCGCTGGAGCAGCGAGCTGAGGCTCCGGGTGGGACCGCACGCGGACGAGGTGCTGGCCCGTATCGAAGCGCTCCGCGCGCAGGCGGGGGTGTGACCGAGATACGCGCCAAAGGGGCAACGGGGTGATCTTGAAGCGCTGATCCGCTCGGACTTACCTGCGGCGACGTGCAGCGGGGTCGCGTTCGGCGACGTGCCGGGCGACCGAGTCGACGCCGGGGCGGGCGTACCGCTCCAGGGAGCGGACGGAGGCGTGGCGGGAGCGGGCCAGCAGCATCGGGGTGGAGGTGCCGTCCTCCGCGTCGTGCGTCAGGGCACTGTGGCGGAGCCGGTGAAGGGTCCAGCCGTCCACGTCCTCGATGTCGTCGGGCGAGGCGAGGGGGTTTGCCAGCAGCCGGGTGTTCTCCTCGAAGATCTCCTCAGCGCGGCGGTAGGAGAGCCGGGCCCGGCCGGTCTCCGGGCACACGTCGAGCGTGGGTGTTCCGGCCGGGGCCTTGCGGTCGGTGAGGAACAGCGGGCCGCGGGAACGGCGGGCGATCAGGCGGGGCAGGAGCTGGGCGGTGCCGGACTGCCAGTGAATCCACTCCGTCGCCCCGCCCTTGGCGGTGATCCTGCCGCGCTTGTCCTGCGAGTAGAGGTCTTCCACGTTCAGGCACAGCACCTCTTCGGCTCGCGCGGCGGACTCGTAGAGCTTCTTCCACTGCGCCTTCTCCCGCAGCGACGTCGAGGCGCCACAGGGCGGCGATCTGGTTCTCGGCCAGGGCCTTGGTGCGGTCCGGCGGTGCCGGCCGCCGCTCGATGCCGATCGTCGGGTCGCCATCGATCCAGCCCTGGCGCTGCCACCAGCCGATCGCCTTGCGTGCGATGGGCAGTTCGCGGTTGACGGTGTCGGCGTCCATCTCGTCCGCGCGGGCCGCCGCCAGTTCGGCCAGGACCTCCGGCAGGGCCGGGTCGTCGATCGCGGTGACTGGGAAGACGGGCGGCTTCGCGCCCCGGCGGGCAGGTCCTGTCGGCGCGGGTTCGCCGGCGAGCATCCATCCCCACGTCATCAGCGAGATCCGGTAGATCCGCGCGGAGGACTTCGCGATGCCCGCGCCGGTGAGGTACCGCTCGACCGCCGCGGTGTACGACGCCGGCGGGGCGGACAAAGGCACGACCCGGGCGCGCGGCACACGCAACGCGCCCCCGCCCCCGAGTTCGGTCACCGGTTCGATCGTCATGTCCGTCCCACCCTTCCGGCGCTGCCGCAGTAAATGCGTACACCTCGCCTGCGGTGTCCGGAGAACCCTCCGCAGGTCGCGAGTATCTCCGTAGGGGCTCTGCCGCAGTGAATCCGGTATTTGCTGCGACAGGGCGCCTTCAGGTCTGGACCCGCCGGGTGAAGCGGCGCAGGGCGAGGTAGCCAAGGGCAGCCGTGCCGAGGGTGAGGGCGGTGAGGTAGGCCCAGGTCGGCATGTGACCAGTGGCGGGCGTAAGGTTCGCACGCAGGCCCTCGCTCATGTAGACGAGCGGGTTGGCGAGCGTGAGGACCTGGACCCAGCCGATCGAGTCCAGCGCGGTCCATGGGTAGTAGACGCAGCCCAGCATCGTGGCTGCGGCCAGGAGCAGGCCCAGCAGCGCCCCGAAGGCGGAGGCGTCGATCGCCGTACCGAGCAGCAGCCCGAGCGTGGACGCGAGCAGGGCGCTGAGGACCAAGGTGACGACGAGCAGGGGCCAGTTGCCGACCTGGGCCTGGGGCGCGGCGCCCGGGGCATGCACGAGCCACACGATCGGGACGACGACGAGGGATGAGACCAGGCCGAAGATCGCCGATGAGGTGATCTTCTGGAGGCCCACAGCCCAGATGGGCAGCGGAGCCAGAACGCGGTCGGTGATCTCGCGGCCGGGGCCGAGTTCGGCGGCCAGCGGCCCGGTGACGGACATGATGCTCTGCAGCGTCAGGGTGCTGGCTATCAGGCCGGGCAGCAGGATCGTGGAGAACGATGTCGCTCCGCCGAGTCCACTGCCGATGCTGGGCATCACGTACGCGAAGGCGAAGGTGAAGAGCAGCGGCTGAAGACCCACCTGCAGGAGCAGGACCGGAAGGTTGCGGCCGAGGACGTGCAGGTCGCGGGCGGTCAGTGCCCGGTAGGCGCGCCAGGCCGCCCGGCGGGACGACTGCATGCGGGGGGCGGTTGGGGTGAGGGTCGAGGTGGTCATGGCTGGTAGTCACGTCCGGTCAGGGTGAGGAAGGCGGTCTGGAGGCTGGGGGGTGTGTTGGCGGCATCGCGGACGGTCAGACCCGCGGCTCCTCCTTCGCGCAACAGGTGACCCAGCACGCCGTCGGGGCGCGTGGTGCGCACGTGTATGGTCGGGCCGTCGACGATGACGACGTGCGGGCCGCCGGGGATGCGGCGTACCGCGTCTGCGACGGGGTCGGCACCGGCGTCGTAGCGGACCGTGATGACGGTCTGCGCGCCGCTGGTCGCCTTGATCGCCTCAGGGGTGTCGCAGGCGAGGAGATGTCCGTGATCGATGACGGCGAGACGCTGGCACAGGGCCTCGGCCTCGTCGAGGTAGTGCGTGGTCAGCACCACGGTCTGGCCGCCCTCGTGCAGGCTCCCGATGATCTGCCAGAGGTCCTCGCGCGCCTGGGGGTCGACGCCGGCGGTCGGCTCGTCCAGGAAGAGCACCTCGGGCAGGTGCATCAGGGCCCGGCCGATCATGACCCGGCGGGCCTGGCCACCGGAGAGCTGGTGAACCTTCGCACTGGACTTGTCGGCGAGAGCGAACTGCCCCAGGAGCTCCAGCGCCCGACGACGGGCAGCCGATGCGGACATGCCGAAGTAACGTCCGCGGAAGGCGAGGTTGTCCAGCACGGTGAGCGCGCGGTCCAGGGTGTTGGCCTGAGAGACGACACCGATGCGGGACTTCACACCGACTGGATCGGCGCTGACCTCGTGGCCCGCAACCCACGCGCTTCCGGCGGTGGGCGTGACCAGGGTGGTAAGCATGCCGATCGTGGTGGACTTGCCCGCGCCGTTGGTGCCGAGCAGGCCGAAGAACTCGCCCTTGTTGACGGTGAGATCCAGCCCTTCGACGGCGACGAGGCTGTCCTGCCCTCGCTGGTAGACCTTGCGTAGGCCCTCCGTACGGATGGCTGTCGCGGTGTCGGCCAGGGTGACTGGCTGTTGGCGGAGGGCAGGTGCGGTCTTCATGGGGGTACTCCTACGAGGTTACGGGGGCGGGGTTCCGTGGCCGGGAAGCCCGGTGCCGCCGAGGTGGGTGAGCAGGGCGGACAGGTGGCCGATGTCCTCCTTGCTCCACAGGGGGGCGGCGAAGATCTCGGCGGCGACCTGCTCGGCGGTGGCGAGCATGTCCGTCAGGCGTTCGCGGCCGGTGTCGGTCAGTGCGGCATAGGCCACACGTCCGTCGCGGGCGTCCGTTTCGCGCATGACCAGTCCGATCCGCTCCAAAGGAGCCAGTCCCCGGGTCACCCCGGAGGCGGTCAGCCCCAATTTCCCGGCCAGGTCCACTCGGCGCATCCGGCCGCCGGGCGCCTGTCCCAGACGCAGCAGCATCGTGAAGTCGGCCAGGCTCACGCCGTGCAGCCCTGACAGGCTTGTGTCGAATCGCTTCACCAGGGCCACCTGGGCCCGGACGAGACGCAGCGACGCATCCAGCGCATCACTCATTGCTACCTCCTTGACTGCTCAAGCATATCACCATGCTTGAGCACTCAAGGATTCATTAAGTTCATGGTTGCAAAAGAGCCCTCGCGCTGGATGCTCGGAACCAGGTCGCGCGGCCAAGGACGCCGGCCTGTGTGAAAGCTGCCGGACCTGCTGGTACTCAGCGCGGCGGGCACCCTGTCTGAGACGGATCGCGGTCGTGCCCCTTGGCGTGGTGTAAGCGATCATTCGTCGGTGGCGGGTAGCAGAGCGGTCTTGTCCGGATAGAGGCTGTCCATGCTCTCGTTGGAGAGGTAACGGCG
>NZ_JBJZOJ010000112.1:0-8262 GCF_047200655.1 Streptomyces sp. MS06 | reverse complement strand
TTCACAGTGAGTGAGAACGCCGTCGGATGTGCTGGCCTGGCTCACCTTGGCAGTGCCCAGGCACAGGACCTCTTCTCCGAGGCGGACCGCGATGTGGATCGGCATCGAGCTTTTGTCCGTATCCCAGGGCGACCCGACCAGTCGCTCGGTGACCGGGGCCGGTGCGGGCCCGATCAGACGGACCTCCTCAGCACTCCACACGCCGCTCCTGGCGGGTGCGTCACTCGCTTCCACGGTGATCACCGTCCCGGCCTCACCTATGACGATGGTGGCGCCCCCCACCATGAATGGTCCGGCGATCGCCGAGCCACCGAGGAGCACGGGTTCGTGCTCCTCGTCGAATACCAGCGCGGGAATTGCGGCGGAGCCCTGATCGGTCATCCCCGCATCATCGTCGACCGCCACTGGGCAGCCCTAATGTGTGCCAGCTGTGACCGTCACAAGATCAGCGCCAGAGCCCAATTGCGTGAGCGTCCGCACCTCTGAGAGGTGTCGCCAGACGATCGTTTGACGACAGGATGGCGGGGCGTCCAATGAACCCGTGCAATCCGGGGGCTCTGTCAGCTTCCGGAGTCGGCTGCACTGATGTCCGAAGTCTCCTGCGCATGGCAGTGAGCCCATGGCGTGGTCGTCTCGGTCTGGCGTCGTTGCCGTCCTTGCATGCTGGGCGGCTCGGGGCCGTCAGCCAGAGACAAGTAGCTGACGTTACGTGCTGATATCTGCTGCGCCATCACTGACCAGGCATACGGATGTGATCGCCCAGTATTCTACCGGCTCAGCGCTTATGCGTTCGCAACGCCCAGGAAGCGTAGGACCGCCAGGACGCGGCGGTGGTCGGCGTCTGCCTTGGGCAGGTCGAGCTTGGTGAAGATGCTGTTGATGTGCTTGGCGACGGCGCTCTCGCTCACCACCAGCTCGGCGGCGATGCCGGAGTTGGACCGGCCTCCCGCCATCAGCTCCAGTACCTCACGTTCGCGCGGAGTGAGCCGGTCGAGTGGATCGCTGTGCCGACGCACGAGCAGTTGCGCGACGACCTGCGGGTCGAGTGCGGTGCCGCCGGCCGCCACCCGGCGTGCTGCTTCCGTGAACTCCTCGATGTCGGCTACTCGCTGCTTGAGCAGGTAGCCGACGCCTGAGGTGTTGGCGGCGAGCAGATCGGCCGCGTACCGCTCCTCCACGTACTGCGACAGCAGCAGCACGGCGGTTGGTGGATACTGCCGGCGGATCACCAGCGCGGCGCGCACACCCTCGTCGGTGAAGCCGGGCGGCATGCGCACGTCGACCACGGCGATGTTCGGCCGGTGCTCCTCGACGGCCGCCAGCAGCCCTTCCGCGTCGGCCACTTCGGCACATACCTCGAAGCCGGCCGCCTCCAGCACCTTGACCACCCCGATCCGCAGCAAAAGGGAATCCTCGGCGATCACGGCGCGCACGGCAGCTCCACGGTGATGACGGTCGGGCCCCCGGCGGGGCTGCGGCAGGAGAACGTGCCGTCGACGGACGCGACGCGCTTGGCGAGCCCGGCGAGCCCGGTGCCACCGCCGGCCGCCGCGAGATCCGCGCCGCCCGCGCCGTCGTCCGCGACGACCACCAGCAGTGTCTCCCCGATCCGCTCCACGGTCACGTCCGCCCGGGTCGCCTGGGCGTGTTTGACCACGTTCGTCAGGGCTTCGGAGACCACGAAGTACGCGACGGCCTCGACCGTGGGTGAGGGGCGCTGCGGCAGGTCCACCGCCACGCGCACCGGGATCGGGAGGCGGGCGGCGACCCCGGACAGCGCGGCGTCGAGGCCGCGGTCCTCAAGGACGGCCGGATGCAGGCCGCGCACCAGGTTGTTCAGCTCGGCGATCGCCTCCTTCGCCTCGCGGTGCGCCTCGTCGATCACCTTGCGGGCGTCCTCCGGCAGGTCGCTGAGGGTGGACCTGGCCAGGCCCAGGTTGACGGCGAGTGAGACGAGGCGCTGCTGTGCGCCGTCGTGCAGGTCGCGCTCGATCCGCCGCCGCTCGGTGTCGGTGGCGTCGAGCACGCCGGCCCGGCTCTCGGCGAGGTCGGCGACCCGGCGGGCCAGCTTCTCCGTGCGGCTGGGGCCGAGCAGGACCTCGGCCGCCCGGGTCTCCAGCCGCACCAGAGCGCCGGTCAGCCGGGGCCCGAGGAACAGCAGGGCGAGGCCGCCGGCGGTGATGTACGCGGCCTGCGTGGTGTACCCGAGGTCGGTGACCCGCCACTGCGGGGGCAGCGCCCAGATCCACACGTAGATGGAGGCGGCCACGAGAGCGGCGGCCCAGACGGCGAGGACGGCGAGGTCCAGGACGGCGAGCAGCGGACCCGCCACGGCGTGGTAGCAGACCTGCCGCCACAAGGCCCGGCCGGTCAGCCGGCGCACCGCCGACTTCCAGTTGCGTCCCGGCCCGGGTACGGCGGGGCGCGGGAGGTCCTTGCCGACGAGCGCCCGGTAGCGCCGCCGCTGCCCGACGGTCAGCAGGGGTGTCACCACGAGCGTGAGCAGCACGGGCAGCGGAGTCACGGCCACCGCGCCGGGCGCGCGCACCAACGCCGCCATCGTGCCGAGCAGCCAGAGCCACAGTGGCACCACAGAGAGGTGGAGCGGCAGGCCGGCGGCGACGAGCGCGGTCCGGTGTCCCGCCCTGCGGAACGGCCGGCCCAGCACCAGCTGCAGCCACGTCGTGAGTTGCATGCGTCAAACGGTAAAGCCGCAGGCCATCCCCGTGCCATGACGCTCCCGCCCGGTTCGGGGGTGCACTTATCTCCACCCCGAGTCGGAACCCTGCGTGACTGACGGCGCCCTGGTGTGCGGCGGAGGGTGGAGCACGTGAAGGGGAGAGCCGGCGGGGAGCGGGGGAAGACGATGCGTCAACTGGTGTTGTGCGATGAGGAATTGGTCGGTGCCAAGGGCTTCGACCGCGCCGAGGTCATCCCGCTCCACGAAGAGGCGGAGGAGCCGCGCCCGGCGCGGGGCATGCGGCGGGCCGGGGGGCTGCTGGTCGCCTGCGGGCTCGCCCTGCTGCCGTGGCTGTACGTGCTGGCCACCGGCCTGCCGGCCACCGCGACCGCGGCGCACTGGCCGGTCGCCTGGGTCGGGCTCGACGCGCTGGAGGCGCTCGGCCTGATCGCCACCGGCCTCCTCGCCGCCCGCGGCGACCGGCGGCACGCCCTGGCAGCCGCCGCGACCGCGACGCTGCTTGTGGTGGACGCCTGGTTCGACACCACGACCGCGGCCCCGGGCGGCGACTTCGCCACCGCGGTCGCCATGGCGCTCGGCGCCGAGCTGCCGCTCGCCACGCTGTGCGGCCGGCTGGCGCTGCGGGCGCTGAGCCGGCCCGCGTGACGCCGACCGCCCGACTACGTACCGCGGACCGAATCGATCCACCGGAGAACACCATGCACCGCATCACCACCGCCCCCATCGCCCCGATCCCGGCCCGGACCCGCTGGGCGGTCGCCGCCGGCGCGGGCGCCGCGTTGGCCACCGCCTGGTGGCTGGGCGACACAGCGCCCTATCCGTACGCCCAACGCGGCCTCCTCGACGTGCCGTTGCCGTTCCTGACCGCCGGCCGGATGGACGCCGTACTGCGGCCGCGACCGGGGGAGCGGATGCTGGAGATCGGCCCGGGGACCGGACTGCAGTCGCTGCACGTTGCCCCGCAGCTCGGTCCGGCCGGGCGGCTCGATGTGCTCGACATCCAGCAGGAGATGCTCGACCACGTGATGCGCCGCGCCGTGCACGATGGCCTGGCCAACATCACGCCGGTCCGCTCCGCCGCGCGTGCACTGCCATACGAGGACAAGACGTTCGACGCCGTGTACGCCGTCACCGCGCTCGGCGAGATCCCCGAGTCGGAGCGGGTGCTGCGTGAGGCAGCACGGGTCCTGGCACCGGGTGGGCGGCTGGTCATCGGCGAGTTCTTCGACCGGCACTGGATCTCGTTCGGCCGACTGCACCGACTCGCCGACGCCTCCGGCCTCCACCTGACCGTACGCCGCGGGTCAAGCCTGGCGTACCTCGCCCGCTTCCGACCCTGTGGCGCCGACGAACCCGACCGCCAGGGTGAGCGCCTCGTCCACGACGCTGGGGAAGAGTGAATACCGCACGACGCAGTCCTATTCTGCCTGCTGCGAGTCCACGTCGGCTGCCATCAGCGGGTTCGCTCCGGTGTGTCGCTGGGACCTGGCACTGCGAGGTAGCGGTGCAGGGAAGTCTTAGGGATGCCGGTCTTCGCTGCGATCTCACCGAGGCTGCTGCCCTGCTGCTTCAGCAGCCGGGCGTACTCGATCTTGTCGGTGGGGTGAGCGACGGGTCGACCGATACGGCGGCCGGCAGCCTCGGCGACGGCGCGGGCATGGGCGGCGCGCTCGGTGGTGAAGGTGCGCTCCATCTCGGCGAACAGGGCCAGCAGCAGGAAGGCGATGCGGCCCATGCCCTCATCGGCGGTGTTGATCGGCAGCGGATCGGCGAGCGAGCGTACGCCAATCTGCTTCTCCCCCAGGTCATGGACGAGGTTGAGGACTTCACGCAGGTTCCTTCCGAGGCGGTCGAGGGTGTGGACCACGATCACGTCGCCGGGTCGCGCGTAGGCCAGTAGTTCGGTCAGGCCGGGGCGCTCGATGCTGGCGCCGCTCTTCTTGTCGACGTAGATCCGTTCGTTCGGGATGCCTGCGGAAGCGAGAGCGTCGAGCTGCCGTTCCAGGCTCTGTTTGGTGGTCGAGACCCGTGCGTACGCGAGTTCGAGCCCCCGAGCGGGGTGCTCTCGCGGTCGGGGTGTGTCACGGAGGGGTGGGAACGGTGGGGAAGTGGAACAGAACATCAGGCGCCCCGTCAGGATGTGTGCATCCTGGGCCGATCCCTTGCCGCCTTCGAGAAGGAACGTGTCTCCCTATATGAGGAAGGCATCCCCGCCGGCTTCCTGCCCAGCGCCCGGGAGCTGGGCCGCCCCGCACCGACCCGGTCACCGCCCGACAGCTCCTGGGCATGCTCACCGGCGGATGCCAACCTGGGCTTCGTCGGTGGTCTGACGGCGGCCGACGTACATGCCGATGACGGTGCCGATGATGGCGAGCACGCCAGCGGCTATGGAGGCGACGACGGCGCCTGTTCCTTCGCTCATGGGCTCATCTTGCCGGGGTCGACGGGTGTTGTTTGCGGCTGGTGACAGCGTTCTTACCGACACCCCCACTTGCACCAACGCAACCCTTGAGTGCAATCCTTGGATTTATGTCTTGACTTCAATTCAAGGATTGATAGCTTGAGTTCATGCCAAGCAATGAGAAGCCTCGCCTCATTCCGACCGGCAAGTGCTGGTGCGGCTGCGGGAAGGATGTCAGCCTGGGCAAGTTCTTCGCCGCCGGCCACGACAAGATCGCCGAAGCAGCGCTCATGGCCCTCAAGTACGACGGGTCCGTCGCTCAACTGCTCCACGCCCACGGCTTCGGCTCGCACCATTCCGTCCGCCACGCCGCCGTCACCAATCCGGACTGCTCGTGGGAGAAGTGCGCCGACTGCAACTACAGCGGCGCCCCTGCCAGCATCGCCAACCATCGCAAGAAGGACCATCCCGACCGACATGTCCTCTCCCAGGCGATTCGCGCCCTCGGCGGCACCTGGGACCCGCAGCGTGCCATCAAAGCCCTGGGCGACCACGGTCACACGTGGGAAGACCAACGGGCAGCGGAGAAGCGGGTCCGGCAGATCCTGCGCGACCTGTGCGCGGACGGGCTCATCGTCAAAACCGACCCTCAACGGGCCGTCTACGACCTCGTTCGGGTGTAGAACCGGGGGCACGGCGATACCCAAGAGACATAGATCGCCTGGCGCCATGGCTGCCGGCAGGCCACCCTGGGGGCCCCGAAGAGCTCGACTGAATGAAAGGGTGTCAAGGTCTTCGTGTCCCCGTCCGCTGACCAAAGCGGGGAACATGACATTCCGGTCCGCGGCGTACCTGGTCGCCTCTACAGTTGCGTCATGGAGTTCAACCGGGGTGACTCGATCTGGGAACTGATGCTGACGAAGCGTCCTTCCGACACACACTTCTCACAGTCGAGCACTTCGGGCGGAAAGAGCCCGCTGGCGCGGGATGACGACAACACGCTCGTCACGCACACCGTGCTGTTCGACGGCACCAAGACGGCCCTGGCGATCGCCGGCACGTGCTTCGCGCTGGGGGCCGTAGCCGCGCCGCACGTCAAAAGCGGGCTGATCACCCTGAAGTCGAAGCTGCGCCACAGGGCGGAGGACGCTACCGACGCCGAGACTCCCGTTCCCCTCAAGGTCGTTGCGGAGATCGAGCCGGAGCAGCCCGACCCCTCTCGACTGCGCGCCGTCTGATCGCTGGCTGTCCAGCACCCGGCCGCGAGTGCGTACAACACCTCGGAGGCGACCCACGCGCATCACGCGGCGGTGTTCTGTGGCGGGCGTGGCGGGCGGTTCCAGAGATGCGGCCCTCGCCAACGGACCCGCACAGCTGACCAGGCCGGGGGAACCACGTGGCGCGGCTCTCCCCCGGCGGTGCCCGCCCGCCGCTGGTCGGCGGGCCGCCGACAACTTCGACGGCTTCCACCACTATCTGAGGTTCATCGGCCATCTGAGTGGCGCGGTGACGACGCGCAGCTCAGCCGGGACCGGAGCGACGAAAGGCCGGACTCATTGAATGCGTGCTCCGTTGCAGCGGAGCACGCAGAGTCGGCCCCGGTGTCCTAGTTCGGACACGCGCCGCAAAGTAGCCAGGGTGATCACGTGCTCGCCGCCGTGGCTACTGTGGCGTTAACGGTTGAACTGGCCCCGCTCTTGCGGCCCGAGTTGGCCCCACCAGAACATCGAGAGAGAGCTGCTTCCGGTCTGACCTGGCCCCGGGTTCCGGTTTGAGTTGGCCCCGGTCTACTGGCTGACGGTGAAGATGGCCGCTCGGTCGTTCTGCGCCGCAGTGAGGTAGAAGTTTTTCAGTCCTGGCAGGAACGCCTGGGTGTAGGCGATGTCGTCGGCGTCGCCGGTGCCCTGATAGGCGTCGAACGTGAGCGTGGCGAAGCGATCGCTCAGCCATTGCCCGTCCAGTGGCTCCAGGGCCTTCGCGATCTCGCGGACCTGGTCAGCAGTGACGTAGCAGACGATGTAGTCGTCGCCTCCGTGCAACGGAATTCCGCCGAGGATGACGTGCGACAACGGGTAGTCGCCGTTGTCGCAGGCGAGGTCGCCGTCGGTGAAGCATCGGTGCAGGGCGTCCCAGGACTTGTCGAGTTCGAACAGGTGGTTCATGTCCCACTGGTCCTCGACCTCTGCGACGAGTTCGATGACCTCGTCGTCGTCCTGGCAGGCCAGGAGGACGTCCCGGAGATGGTGGTGGACTTCGTCCGGCGTGCGGTGGAGCTCCCGGAGGGCACGCTGCCGGTGTACCGGGCGGAGCGGACCGCCAAGCATCACCGGGGCCTGGTCCGCAAGCGGGTCGGCGTGACGTACGACCAGGTCAAGGCCCGGCAAATCGTCGAGCAGTCGATCCGCAAGGAGGCCGCGGCGAAGAACCGCCCGGCGGATCTGATCAATATCGCGCTGGAGAAGGTGGTGGAGGCCGGGCTGGAGCTGCCCGGGTTCTCGACCTTCGACAAGATGGCCTCGAAAATCCGCACCGAGGTGAACGCCTCGATCTGCACGGGAATCCACGACCGCATGAGCGCTGCTCAGCGGGCGGGGCTCATGCGGCTGCTGGAGGACCGTGACAGCGACGGGACGACGCTGTTCAACCGGCTGAAGAAGTCCGCCGAGGGCCCGACCTGGCCGTACGCCGCTGGAACACGGTGGAGCTACACCGACCGCGCTGGTTAGGGTCGTGGGATGAGTACTCATACCTTCCGTATCACCGTCCGCGGTGTCTTCGACGGACTCAGCACTGATCAGCGGGCCGAGCTCCTGGCCCGTGCTGCGGAGCATGACGTCCTGCGGGCGGCCTTCACCTCTGAAGGGCACCTCAGCTACGACCTGGCCGCGCGATCCGCCTTCACCTTCCGCTTCCTGGATTCCGGCGAGGAAGAACAGGACATCCTGGAAGCGACCGAACGCGCCGAAGAGTCGGTGAAGGCGTGGCTGGCCGAGCGCGGCTACGGCTACAAGAACCTCAGGAGCAATGCAGAGGACCTCTCCCAGGCACCGTTGGGCAAACGGCAGCGCCGCGCCGCAGCCCAGAAGTACGTCTGACCCTGCAGCGGCACTCTCTTCGCCCGCCCGTCGGGGATGTCTCCCCGCGCGATGGGAGATGATCC
>NZ_JBJZOJ010000111.1:0-8417 GCF_047200655.1 Streptomyces sp. MS06 | reverse complement strand
GTCCCCACGGTTCACAGCGTCCTCGCTGTGTATTTCAAAGGAACCTCGCCCCAGCAATACTGCTGAAGACGGGGTATCAACATATCTGGCGTTGACTTTTGGCACACTGTTGAGTTCTCAAGGAACGGACGCTTCCTTTGTACTCACCCGAGACACTGTCTCGCGGCTTTCCTCCGGGCGCTTCCCTTCGGTGTCTCCGACTCTATCAGATCTTTCCGATCCGATTTCCTCGGTGCTTCCCAGGTTCCCGCTCTCGCGTTTCCCTTTCCGGCGGTTCCGACTCTATCAGATCCTTTTCGAACCTGACTCCCAGTCAGCGGGATTGACCTCGGGCTTTCCGGCTTTCGTCGGGCCGCCTTGCGGTGTTCACTACGCTAGCCGATTTCCGCTCCGGCTCATAATCGAGTCGTCGGAGTCCGAATTCATGCACGCAGGCATGAGAAAAGGGACCCCGGTGAGGGTGTGTCGTAGGTAGTGGATGGCCGCTCCGGCTGCAGGCGAACGCCGTACCCGGTTCAGCGGCTCGGGATACGTTACGCACCTTCGAGGACCGCGTCAACTTGGCTCGCGACTCGTCCCGCAGAGGCCCGGTGCGGGACGGGCGCTCGGCCCGGCGGACGGTGCCGTGTCCCGCCGCGCCCAGGAGGGTCCTCGCCTCTCAGCGCGAGGGTCGGGGACGCGGGGGAACCTCCGATATGGGCGGGCGTACGGACCGGGCTACCCGCGCCGTGCTTCCCACATCCGGCGGGCGCCGACCTCGCTCGGGAACTCGTGCACCGTGACCATGGCCGCGCTCCAGCCGACGCAGAACGCGGCGAACGCGGGCATCACCGGGGCCGCGAGCACGAGGAGAGCACGGCCTGCGAACGCAAGCCTCGCGGCACGGCCCTTCTCGGCACGCTTGCGGCTGCGGGACTCCATGGGCGACGGAGGGTCCAGCAGGTCCTCACGTTGACGACGCCGCTGCACCGCCCAGCCCCAGACCAACGCCCCGCAGGAAGCGATCACCTGCGCCCAGTCCCACACCCCGCGCACGCCCGGCGGCAGCACGGTGCGGAAACCCTCGTACAGGCTGAGTGCCACGAAGCACAGGAACGCCATCACCGCCGCCATCAGTACGGCGATCCGGATCCTGCGCAGTCGGTAGCGGGTACCCCGCTCCCACCAACTGGTGCCGAGTCCCGGCAGCTCGGGGAGCTTGACCGGTGCCGACGAAGCGGGGACCTCAGAAGATGCTCTTGACGCCACCCCACACATCCTTTCCCAGCCTCACGAAGTCGTCCCCGGTCTCCGACAGGACATGCCCCGAGCCGTGCAGCACGCCCCCGACCACACCGTGGTCGGGGATGTCCTCGCTCCAGTGCTCGTGGAACGAGTGGTCGATGATGCCGGTGGCGCCGATGACGACGGCGCCACCGGATGCGCGGGCACGAACACCGGTGTGCTTATACGGGAACACCCGGTTTCGGGCCCGGCCCCGTTCGGCGTCGCCGGGGGGTGCGTACTCCGCGGGCCGGACGTCGACCTGCTCGAGGGTCGGGTTCCCTGCCGAACCGGGTCCGAGGACGGGGTGACGTCATCCCTCCCGCTTGTCCTGGGCCTGCTGCGTGGGTCGGCCGCGGCGCCGCGCGGTGTGCCGCCGGAAGGGGCTGACCGTGGGGTCCGTCGCCGTCCAGAAGCGCCAGGGGACGTCCTGAGCGCGGGAGACCCCGGTTCGTGGGCCGCTCAGGACGCGGTCCGGAGTGACGGGGCGACCGCGTGCCACGCGGACCGCGGACCCCGGGTCGCAGAGGTCGCTGCCGTCGAGGTCGCGGGTGATGGCCAGCGCGTCGGCGAGCCGTCCCGGGCCCCTCGCAAGGTCCCGCGGCGAACGGGCCGCAGGGCGCCGTTCGGCAGCCGTCGCCGTGCCGGCGATCACCTCGCCCGCTCGCACCAGCACTGCGTGCGACTCGCCTTCCGCGCCGCACACGAGGTTTGCGGCGTGATGCATCCCGTAGATCCAGTACACGTACAGATGGCCCGGAGGGCCGAACATCGAGTTGTTGCGGGGTGTCTGGCCGCGCCAGCCGTGGGAAGCCGGGTCCTCGCCGCCCTCGTAGGCCTCGACCTCGGTGATGCGCAGCGCGACCGTATCGCCGCCGGCATCGGAGATCAGGACATGGCCGAGAAGGTCCGGAGCCACCTCGTGGGCGGCTCGGGCGAAGAACGGGCGGGGCAGGAGGTCTTCGGTTTCGGGCATCGCGCCGTCATTCTTTCAGGCGGTGTCCTCGCCGGTGGCGCGGGAGACTTGTCGGTCGGGGCCGGCACGGGGCCGGGACTGGGCCGGGACGGGGCCGGGACGGCGGCCGGGCGCGGGACAGACGTCCGGCCCGGCGATCCGTGCCGGTGGTCGGCCCGGCGGGTGCGGGGTGACCGCTTCGGGCAAGGCCGGCCGGGGAACTCCCGCGGCGGGCGGTACGGTCGGGGTCGCGATCATGCCGTGGTGCCGCCGGGGTGGTCCCGTCGCGCGGGCCGGGGGGTGTCCCCCTGCCGGGGAGGGAGCGGAACCGGTCGCGGGCGGATCGCGTTTGTAGGGATCAGACGCACGCACAGAGGCGTAGTAGGGAGAGACATGGCGTTCAAGAAGCTGCTCGCGAGCCTGGGGGCCGGCGGTGCCTCGGTCGAGACGGTGCTGACCGAGGTCAACGTGGTGCCCGGCGGTGTCGTCCAGGGCGAGGTGCGGATCCAGGGCGGGTCCGTGAACCAGAATGTCGAGGGCCTCTCGGTGGGTCTGCAGGCCCGGGTCGAGGTGGAGAGCAGCGACTCGGAGTACAAGCAGGACATCGAGTTCACGAAGCTCCGGCTGGGCGGTGCCTTCGAGTTGCAGGAGGGCGCCGTGCACGCGGTGCCGTTCGGGCTGGAGATCCCGTGGGAGACGCCGGTCACGATGATCGACGGGCAGGCGCTGCGCGGGATGCACATCGGTGTGACCACGGAGCTGGCGATCGCGCGGGCCTTCGACTCCACCGACCTGGACCCGGTCAACGTCCATCCGCTGCCGGCGCAGAAGGCGATCCTGGACGCCTTCATCCAGTTGGGGTTCCGGTTCAAGGCGGCCGACATGGAGCGGGGCCACATCCGGGGCACCCGGCAGGCGCTCCCCTTCTACCAGGAGATCGAGTTCTCCGCGCCGTCGCAGTACCGGGGCCTCAACGAGGTCGAGCTGAGCTTCGTGGCGGACGAGCACGCCATGGACGTCGTCCTGGAGATGGACAAGAAGCCGGGGCTGTTCAGTGAGGGCAGCGACACGTACCGGACGTTCCAGGTGGGCCTGCACGACTGGCAGGGGACCGACTGGGCGGCCTACCTGAACCAGTGGCTGTCGGAGGTCGGCAGCAAGCGCAACTGGTTCTAGGCCCCTCGGGGAGCGGCTTCCGATGCGTGCTCCCGGTGTGCCGGGCGCCGTGACGGGGCGATCTTCGCCTGTTGCGGCACTAGGCTCGGGAGCACGGATTCCGCTGCATCGGAATCTCCCCGGAACCGATCAGGAGGTGCCCAGGTGACCGAGCTCAAGAGGCGGCCGCTGCCCCACGACTTCCATCCGCCCGTGCCGTCTTTCGCGGTCACGAGCGAGGACGTCCGGGAGGGAGCGACCCTCAAGGGCGACCAGGTCCAGGCGGAGGGGAACACCTCGCCGCAGCTTCGCTGGTCCGGCTTCCCGCCGGAGACCAGGAGTTTCGCAGTGACCTGCTTCGACCCGGACGCGCCCACGGGCAGCGGGTTCTGGCACTGGGTCCTGTTCGACATCCCGGCCTCCGTGACGGAGTTGCCGGCCGGTGCCGGCAGCGGCGGGTTCGACGGCCTGCCGGGGGGCGCCGTCCACGCGCGCAACGACTACGGGACGAAGGAGTTCGGTGGTGCCGCACCGCCGCCCGGGGACGGACCGCACCGCTACGTGTTCACGGTGTACGCCGTGGACCGGGAGAAGCTCGGTCCGGACTCCGACGCGTCTCCGGCGGTCGTCGGCTTCAACCTGCGGTTCCATGCCCTGGCGCGGGCCCAGTTGATCGGCGTCTACGAGGTGCCCGCGGAGAGCTGAGCGGCAGGCCGCTCGATTCCGGCGTTCACCGAAGGTTTGCCCGTCTCCGGTCTTGGAAGTGATCGGAGGCGGGCATCTTTTATTGCGTTGTCCATCTCGGCGTGCCCGGCCAGAGTTGATCCCAGCCCGCCAGGGGGTGGGCCGGTGCACACGGGAGGTGGGCTGGTATGCGGGACACGCTGGTGCTGAACGCGAGCTTCGAGCCGCTGTCGACGGTGACGCTGAACCGAGCCGTCGTTCTGGTGCTCCAGGCCAAGGCCGTGGTCGAACAGGCCCACCCCGAACTGCGGATGCGCGGAGCTCTGGTGGACATACCGGCGCCCAGGGTGATCCGGCTGTGCCGCTACGTACGGGTGCCGTTCCGAAGACAGGCACCCTGGTCGCGGCGGGGCGTGCTGGTCCGGGACCGGCACCGGTGCGCGTACTGCGGTCGGCGGGCGACGACCGTGGACCATGTGGTGCCGCGGTCGCGGGGCGGGCAGGACAGCTGGCTGAACACGGTGGCCTCGTGCGCGGAGGACAACCACCGCAAGGCCGACCGCACTCCGGAGCAGGCGGGCATGCCGCTGCTGCGGCAGCCGTTCGAGCCGACGCCGGCGGACGCGATGCTGCTGGCGCTCGGGCGGGAGGACTACGACGCACTGCCGGACTGGCTGGCGCAGGCCGCGGCGTAGTCCCGGCCCGGACCGGCCGGCGGGGGCCACCGCGCCCGGTGCACGAGGGGTGCGCCTCGTCCCCGTTCGGGCGCGTGGACCCGTCTCCGTACAAGCTGGGGGCCCGCCTTCCGTGCTTCCGTGCACGGAAGGCGGGCCCCGGGCCTGTGCCGGCCGGCTCGCCGGGGTCAGTCGAGGGAGGGCTTCTCGAGGCGCTCGGCGGCCTTGCCGCCGGTGGTCGGGGTCCCGTTGCCGCCGCCGGTGATCGGGCCGAAGTTGCCGATGGCGCCGCCCAGTCCCTTGAGGGCGTCGCCTATCTCGCTGGGGACGATCCAGAGCTTGTTGGCGTCGCCCTCGGCGATCTTCGGGAGCATCTGGAGGTACTGGTAGGAGAGCAGCTTCTGGTCGGGGTCGCCCGCGTGGATGGACTCGAAGACGGTGCGGATGGCCTGGGCCTCGCCCTCGGCGCGGAGCGCGGCCGCCTTGGCCTCGCCCTCGGCGCGCAGGATCTGGGACTGCTTCTCGCCCTCGGCGCGCAGGATCTCGGACTGCCGCACGCCTTCGGCCTGGAGGATCGCGGCGCGCTTGTCGCGGTCGGCGCGCATCTGCTTCTCCATCGAGTCCTGGATGGAGGTGGGCGGTTCGATGGCCTTGAGTTCGACGCGGTTGACCCGGATGCCCCACTTGCCGGTGGCTTCGTCGAGGACGCCTCGCAGGGCTGCGTTGATCTCCTCGCGGGACGTCAGCGTGCGTTCCAGGTCCATGCCGCCGATGATGTTGCGGAGCGTGGTGACGGTGAGCTGTTCGATGGCCTGGATGTAGCTGGCGACCTCGTAGGTGGCGGCCCGGGCGTCGGTCACCTGGTAGTAGATGACGGTGTCGATGTTGACGACCAGGTTGTCCTGGGTGATCACGGGCTGGGGCGGGAACGGCACGACCTGCTCGCGCAGGTCGATGCGGTTGCGGATGGTGTCGATGAACGGGACGACGATGTTCAGGCCCGCGTTCAGGGTCCGGGTGTAGCGGCCGAAGCGCTCGACGATGGCGGCACTGGCCTGCGGGATGACTTGGATGGTCCTGATCAGGGCGATGAAGACCAACACCACCAGGATGATCAAGACGATGATGACCGGTTCCACCGTCGTTCCCCGTCCCCTCCTCCGCCTCGGCACCTGCGGAGATCTTGTGACTGTCGAAGATCTTGCTGTCGAGTCTGACAGACCGTCGCATGGCCCGTAAGGGGTTCCGCTCAGTTGCCCGGGCGCCCGTGGCGCGGGGTCACAGGACGATCGCCGTGGCCCCCTCGATGTCCACGACGTCCACCTCTTCGCCGACCTCGTAGGCGCGGTCCTTGTCCAGGGCGCGTGCGGACCAGACCTCGCCGGCGAGCTTGATGCGGCCGCCGGTGCCGTCGACGCGTTCCAGGACGAGGGCCTGTCTGCCTTTCAGGGCGTCGATGCCCGAGGCGAGTTGGGGCCGCTGGGTGCGGTGCCGGGAGGCGATGGGGCGGACCACGGCGATCAGGGCGACCGAGACGGCGAGGAAGGTGATGATCTGCGCGACGGCGTGGAAGCCGAAGGCGGCCATGATCGCGGCGGCGACGGCGCCCACGGCGAGCATCCCGAACTCGGGCATCGCGGTGACCACGAGCGGGATTCCGAGTGCTGCCGCCCCGACGAGCCACCACACCCAGGCGTCGATGTCGTTCACAGTGCCATGGTAGAGCCGCGGGTCCTGCCGCCGACAGGGCCCCGGTGGGACGGGCTCAGGAGAGCGGCAGGCCCTGGGCGGTCCAGCGGTCGCCGACCTGCTCGACGACGAGCGGCAGCCCGAAACAGCGGGAGAGGTTGCGGGAGCTGAGCTCCAGTTCCAGCGGCCCGGCGGTGAGTACCTTGCCCTGGCGGATCATCAGGACGTGGGTGAAGCCCGGCGGGATCTCCTCGACGTGGTGGGTCACCATGATCATCGAAGGGGCGATCGGGTCGCGGGCGAGTCGTCCGAGGCGCCGGACGAGGTCCTCGCGGCCGCCGAGGTCGAGGCCGGCGGCGGGCTCGTCGAGGAGCAGCAGTTCGGGGTCGGTCATCAGCGCGCGGGCGATGAGGGTGCGCTTGCGCTCTCCCTCGGAGAGGGTGCCGAACTTCCGGTCGACGTACTCGGTCATGCCGAGGCGGTCGAGGAAGGCGCGGGCCCGCCGCTCGTCGATCTCCTCGTAGTCCTCCTGCCAGTGCGCGGTCATGCCGTACGCGGCGGTGAGCACGGTGCGCAGGACGGTCTGGCGCTTGGGCAGCTTGTCGGCCATCGCGATGCCGGCCACGCCGATGCGCGGGCGCAGCTCGAAGACGTCGCTGCCGGGTTCGCCGAGCGTCTCGCCGAGGATGGAGACCTTGCCCTTGCTGGGGAAGAGGTAGCTGGAGGCGACGTTGAGGAGGGTGGTCTTGCCGGCGCCGTTGGGTCCGAGGATGACCCAGCGCTCACCCTCCTTGACCGACCAGGAGACCTGGTCCACCAGAGCCCTGCCCTCGCGGACCACGGATACGTCCTGAAGCTCCAGAACATCGCTCATGAGCGCGTTGTCTCCCCTTGCAGTGTGCCGTTCTCGGCTGTCGCGTACGCCTGTGGCTCGGTCCGCCGCGCCGGTGGGCGCAGCCCTCGAAGAAATCTACGCCACTGGCCGGGCGGGCCGTGCCGGCGGTCCGGTCCTTAGGGTGGGGGCATGTTCTCGGAACCGCGCTCTGGACGCCTCGCCGCTTGGGGCAACGCCCTCTTTGCCGGATATGTCTCACCTGATGACGCGGCGCTCGCCGTGGTGGGGGCGGACGGTGTGCACCGGGTGGCGGGGCTGCCGGGTGAGTCGTCCCTCGTCGGGCTGACGCTGGCGCTGGGCCGGCTGCGCGGGCTCGGGGTCGCGGGGCTGCGGGTCGCGCTGCCGGTGGCGGGGCACCCGCTGGGACTGAGCGGGCCACCGGATTTCAACCGGCGGGCGATCGACGCCGAGGAGGCGGTGGTCTGCCACGGGGCCGGCCTGGGCCTGGTCCCGGAGGTCTCCGAGGCCGGGCCGGAGGGCGATGTGCACGTCGAGGTGGTGTGGCGGTGCCTTCCGGTTCGGGAGGCACCGCCGGCCGACGTGCCGTCGCTGGGCGAGGCGGAACGTGAGCTGGCGGAGGCGCTGAGGGAGGCGACCGAGGTACTGACGCGGCTGGACGTGGCCGCTTCCGGGCCGGGTGCGGAGAGCGTGGTCGACGCTTACCGGGCGCGGGTCGAGGGCGGCTCGGAGATCCTGGCGCCGGGGTATCCGCCGCGGGCGGTCCGGGTGCTGGAGCTGGCGCGACGGGTGGCACTGCTGGTGTCGCTGGCCCGGGAGAACGGGCACGGCGGGGCGGTGAGCGCCGGGGAGATGGCGGCGCGGGCCGAGGCCCTGCGCCCGGTGGAGCGGGTGGCGCGGCGGGCCCAGGTCGCCGCCTACAACTCCGTCGTGGAGGAGGGGGAGCGCCGACCGTACTGACGGATCGGGCCGTACTCACCGGTCGGGCCGTACTCACGGGTCGGGCCGTGCTGACGAGCCGGTCCGGCCGGGGCGCCGGTCTCCGCTCACGGATCTCCCGCTCTCCCGGTCTCCCGGTCTCCCGGTCTCCCGGTCTCCCGGTCTCCCGGTCTCCCGGTCTCCCGGTCTCCCGGTCTCCCGGTCT